>JAAUQQ010000360.1 GCA_012032745.1 Synechococcales cyanobacterium RM1_1_8 | reverse complement strand
AGAGCGGACGCGGCGATAATCAGTTGTAATTCCAGATCAGGATGATCGGCAATGGCGCGTAAGGCCGTCTTAATCCTGGAGTAGCTAGGGCGGGCAGTGACTACGACCGCTACTTTACGTTTCATAATTCATCCCCTTCTACTAAGTCTTGCTCACCCAATAATTCATTCCCTTTGATAGCGTGCCTGAGGCGCCGGCCGACGACTTCGGGTAACCGGTGGACCGGAATCCCGGTGCCCGGTTTTTTCACCGCCAGGTGCCCGGCCTCCAGTACAGTTCCGGCCGGCAAATCCAGCCGGGCCACCAGGCTCTTGGTGAACAAATCCCGCAAAGGCGACAGTTCTTGCGCCATCACTTCTTTATCAACCGGGTTCGCCTTCATCTTCTCAATAAAACGAATCCCCTCAACCAACTGGGCCAGTTCCTGGGTCGTGACTGAAGCCGGTCCATCCGGCCCGAACGCCTCCCGGCTTAAGGTCACGTGAACTTCAAGCACTTCAATCCCTAACGTCGCCGCCGCCAGGCCGGGATAAATGGTGCCCGAATGGTCTGAGAGGCCAACGGCAGTGCTGTAACGCTCGCGAAAGTAGGGCAAGAGATTAAGGCCGATCTTTCCGGCGGCGATGCAGCGTAGGGGTGCTCAACGCCTTACGGCATCAGAGGTTCGGCACGCCGCCCGCTGGATCCCTTACCCTCACAGGGCTCAGAATCACAATTGCAAGCACCACACCGAAAGACCAACCCCATATTACCAAACCCCATTCACCAGCCAAAGGAAAAGCGAAAAACCTTATCACAGCCAGGGTCTCAGCCATTGCAAGCATCTCTTTGATCCCTTAGTACCTCCCAACCTCTGCCCAGCAAGCATCACAGCCTCAACCCATCACGATCACCTCCCAACCCCCTCACATCCCTGCAAACACACCAGACTCACAAAATCTGATGGCTACAAGGATTAATCACCCAACTATTCGGGCGATTACACTTCTGAATGCGATCGACACAGCGATCGCACAACCCCACCAGCAACAACCGATCCTCCTGCGTCAACACCTGCTCCAACTGCCACCGCAACCGCTCCCGCTGCCGCAGATTCAACAGACATCGAAAGATCGAATACTGCGTCGTCTCCCCATAGCCCTGCAACAGCTTATACGCCTTACGCCAACGCTTCTGACAAGAAATGTCATAGCAAATCAGATACCAATTCTTCTGCTCAGCCATTCGTCATCTCCCCCTATCGCACAATCAACTTCGCAAACATGCCACCTTCACCCAACCACTCCTTCTCCAACAGCCGCACCTCCAGCTCCAACAACCGGCGATAGGTCAACGAATAACCCGTCACCGGATGCTTCCAGCTCTCCTGCTTACGCCGCTCATACAAGTCAATAAACTTCCGCCGTCCCGAATCACTCAACCACACCTGCCGCCCCCGAATCTCAAAATCCGCCTTCACATCCCACTGCCCTCGATTGATCGAAGCCACAATCGGCATATCCACCAACGGCACCCGAAAAATCTCCATCAAATCCAACCCCAACGGCGGCGTCTGACTGCGCGGCTGATGATAAAACCCCAGCGCAGGCTCCAACCCCACCGTCAAAATTGCATTCATCACATCCTTCAACAGCAACGCATAGCCAAACCCCAACAGCGCATTAAACCGATCCTTCGGAGGCCGACGATTGCGCCCTGCAAACTGCAACTCCACCGGAGCCGAGCCAACAACCAAGCTGGGCAACGCCCCAAAATACAGCGCCGCCAAATTCCCCTCAATCCCCAACAAACTCGGCAATGAAATCGCCTGGGGCGCCTGCTTCAGCACTGCCTTCATCTGGGCAGAGGTGCAACGCCTGGATCGAAATCTGGGAAAAGCTATGCAGCACCACCTGCCCCACCTGATGCAACGGCAACAGCTTCACCGGCTGATCCTTCCGCCGAATCTTAATTTGATCACTCGTGCGCCCCACCGCCGTCCCCGGCTCCAGAACATGCACCACATCCCGTTCATCATCCTGGGGAAACAGCCGCACCGGCTGCCACTCCTTGTCATGGGCTAGCCGCGCCTCCTCCGGTAGGCAAACCGGGGCCAACGAACAGCGCGTGCAAAGCCGCTCGTTTGACGCAACAGGCGGGCGATGGCTTGAATTTCGCAGCGCCTGAGCCTTGGCAATTTCCTCACGCACCCACTGCCGCCCGGCCTCATCCAGCGGCACATGAACCAAGACATTGTCGGCATGGTAGCGGATTCGTCCCTCCTGCACCGTAATGCCTAGTGCTGCTTCCAGTAGACAGGCATAGGCGAGGACTTGGAGGCGATCGCTCTCCCAAGCCAACGCCCCTTGGTTTGCCCCCCGCTGACAGCGCCCCCGCTTATGTTCATAGGGAATCGTCTGGCCATCCCGCGTGCGCAGCGCATCCACCCGCCCCCGCAGGCCCAGGCCCTCATCCTCCAAAAACAACTCATCCCAATCCTCATCCTCCTGGCGCTCCAACTCCGCATGGAGCCGCCGCCCCGCAAACACCGCCGCATCCTGGGTATACAGCTCCTCCACCTCCTCCAAATAGAACAACCTGGGGCAATAGGCCATCGCGTGCAGCGCTGAGACTCTTAGCGTCGGCTGGGTCGTATCATCGCTGGCATCCAACTTGGGCAAGGCATAATGGGCTGGGGCATTCACCATGGTTTGAACCATTTGATTGGGTTTCCAGGCCCACTCTGGCAAACCCACCCGGCAGCCCTGCTTCCGAGTACAGAATTACGGCCTGTTCGACCGAAGTATTCGATAGAATAACCCCATCGCCCGAGGCAGCCCCCATGGCCAAAGTCCTTGACCCCAACGAATCCTATACCTTCAGCAAATACTTCGATCTTCCCTACAACCCCGAAGACATTCTGGCAGATTTAGGCTGCACGATCGAGCGCAGCGATCGCGATAATCTTCCCTATTATCAAGGTGAGCTTGACTGGCTAGAGACCCTGGCTGATAGTATGCGGCGGCGTTTGAAGCGAGTGAACACGACGACGGAACAGGCCAGGCGGGAAGCATTAATCTTTCCATTGATTGATCAAATTTGCGATCGATTTAGTTATTCAATCAATATCGAGTACGCCGTTAATGTAAGTAATTGGTTAAAAGGATCATTGGACTACTATATTCCGAGTCCCAGTAGCCTACTGATTATCGAAGCAAAACAGTCAGACCTGACCAAAGGCTTTACCCAACTTGCAGTGGAGATGATCGCCCTCGATCGTTGGGTGGACAGTGAAAGTCCGATTTTGTATGGGGCTGTCTCGACTGGGGAAATATGGCGCTTTGGATCATACGATCGAGCCAAACACCATATTGTGGAATACTTGCCGCTGCATCCTGTGCCACAGGAATTAGAGTTTGTGACTCGGACGATCGTTGGGGATTTTGAAAGGGGGAAGCAGTTAAAGGCGATCGCATAACTGCTTCTCAACCAGTGAAAACTAGGCCATAGCTGGTTCTTTGGGAGTCCAAGTCCAAGCTGTATCAGGTGGTTCTGTAGTTGCTGTCTCGATAGGCGCATACAAAAATCCACTCGTTTTACTATTATCAGCACGATTAATCCCAACCGTTAGTCGATAAGAATTTCTCATTGGCCGATCATTAGGATTCATTTGTATATACCACTGCGTGATTGGCGGCTCAGCCACAATATTAATCTGGTCAAACAGAAAGTTATTGTCACCTGCAAAGGGTAAACCATAGCGAGGTTCATCAAGTTCACCCCGCAACCCACGTTTCACGCGATCGAGCAACTCCCGATCGCCCTGAACACCTAGCATCATATCCAATCCAACTAACATCTCGCGACGCACAGGCGTAATCCAAAACTTTGCGCCATGGGTGCGTGCCTTAAGTTCCTTGCCGGAATTACCAACGGGATAGCTATGCAACTGCTGATACAGGGTACAAACTTCACTGTCAGTCTCTGCAACAACATCACCATTTTCTAGTTCTTTGCATGGCACACCGATCGCGAGCTTCAGACAAGGCAAATCCTCGCGGGTTAGGGTCGTAACACCCGGCGTCGAATCCCGCATTTCAATCCCTGCGAGATTCAACACCAAACCAAAAGCTGCTGATGGCGGCATGATCGGACTGGTAGATCGATACACCCCCGCCTGAAAGCCCCGAAATGCCGCAAAAGGCGCACGAATACGCAACCATAGGCATTCCATCTATTTAGCCTCCGATTTTAGGAAGACATCGGCCATATCTGAGAACATTTTCTGTGGGTTTTCATAGAGTTTCGCCCCTTCATCAGTTAACCGCTTTTTCTCGGCGGCATCCATCTCGCGAACAATCTCGCCACCCACCCAAAACTCGCTCCCAGGAAGATCCTCAGCATTGATGCGATTTAGATCTTTGAATTTCCCCTGCTCATCAAAGCCATAGGTATTGTAACCAGCAATCAGGCTTGGAGTGAGGCGAGCAATCACACTCTTGGGTGCCATTTCGTAGTAGCTACGAGCATGACCGCCTGCTACATCGGAGAGTTGGGCGATTGCATTAATAAGAGCCTTAGTCCATTCAGGCTTCGCTTTGCAGTCAGAGCCAGCCAGTGCAAATGGGTATTGATAAGCCGTATGCGCAACTTCTCGATGCAACAAAGCGGAAGTAGAAGCATTTTTCCAAGTGCTCGCCCCTGCATTGAGGGGAGATTGATGAAAGGTAGCATCAAAGCGATAGGGAGTTAGGGCTACAGCCATATTCATTCGTAACACACTATCTCGTTTAGATGGTTTTCCCTTATGTTTTTTGATCGC
>JAAUQQ010000359.1 GCA_012032745.1 Synechococcales cyanobacterium RM1_1_8 | reverse complement strand
GGCTTCACGTTTATGGCTTCAGGGCGAATTTTGGTGCTTCACGGTGCAGGCAGCGCCGCCCGCCGCTGCTCCAGTTCTGCCAGGCGGTAGTTCAGCAGTCGAGCGGTGTGGATGGCTTGGTCATAGGCTTGGCGGGCGAGCTCGGGCCGCTGTTGGCCCTGGAAGATTTCGGCGCGGCTCGCTTGGGTGTCGGTCAGGCCCTGGAGGTTGTAGGACAGTTCATCCACCTGGAGGAGGATGTTGTAGACCACCAGGGCATCGAGGGGCTGGCCCTGGCGCAGGTAGAGGGCTGCGAGCTGGGCCAGGGCTTGGTGAGAGACGCCGAACTGCTGCTGTTCTTGGGCTTGGCCATAGGCAGCTTGGTAGCTGGCGATCGCCTCAACCCACTGTCCTGCCTGGGCTTGGTTTTGGGCGATCGCCACCCTCAGCGCGGGCTGCTGGCTCACTTCCAATGGCCCGCCATACAAGGGCAACAACTGCTGCTGCACCGCAGCGGCCTCGGCAAAGCGTTGATCCTGTTCGTAGATGTAGGCCAACTGGACCATCCAGCGGCGGGGCGTCATTTCTGGGGGCAGTTCGCTCGGCAGCGGCCCCAGGACCGCGCCAGATCCTGGATTGGATCCTGCATTAGAACCTGCATTAGATCCTGGGTCAGAATCCGAGCCCGCCCCCTGGGTGCTGTTGATTGGCGATGCTGGCAGCTCCCAGTTCTCCAAGGCTGAACCGAGATCGGCGGGTAGATCCTGTCCTGGCAGGATTGAGGCTGGCGGGATTGAGGGGAGGGGAGCTGCCCCAGCCTCGGTTTCCTGGTCATCGGCCTCTTCTAGGGCAAAGACCAGGGCCTGCTCGCTGTAGGTCGCTGCGCTGGGATAGCTGAGGTTTAGCAGATGGAGCTGGGCCAGGCGACGGACGAGACTGGGCTCCGATAGCGCCAGGGCGGAGCCACTCACCAGACTCGATCCAGAGGCTGCGCCAGAGATTACTTCCTCAAAAGCTCCAGAAATCGGGTCTACATTTTCCCCTCGTACTGCTTCCGATGCCGCTTTTTCCCCCGTGGGCTGTTGGAGGATCAGCAGGGTTTCATATTGGGCAATGGCCTTGCCCCAGGCCCCCGATCGCTCGTAGGCTTCCGCCAGCAGGCGGCGCTTGCGGAGGATGGCATCGCCTCCAGGTTTATCGCCTTCCTGCTGTTTTGGCCCCTGCTGTGCTGATCCCCGCTGTTTTGGCCCCCTTGGCTTCAGGTTCTTGGGGCTCAGTTCCTGCTGTTCGAGCTGGGTCAGCCGTGCTGTGATCAGCTGGGTTTCATTGCTGCGGTTGGCGCGCCAGGCGCGATCGCCCACCCGCGCCAGGGCGATCAGTTCTTCCTCGGGGCTGAGGTATTGGCTGAGGCTGAGGATGCGGAAATATTGACGGAAGGCTCGGTCCCTGGGGTCTTCGGTCTGATTCTCGGCTCGGTTTTGAACATAGTCGCGATCGGCGGCAGCCATTAATCGGACCAACCCTAGGCGCAGACGCTGCTGTTCGGTGGGATTGAGCGATCGCCCTTTCACTTCCCCCGGCAGCAGCTCATCGCGATCGGGCTTTTCTAGGCTCAGGGGCGGCAGGCTCGGGGGCTCGGTTGTTTCAGTCTGGTTCTGGAGATTCTCGGCCTGGGGCTGCGTCTGGGCCAAGGCTGGGCTGGCCTCCCCAGGAGAAGCCTGGGCCGATCGCGCCATGGCTAGACCCACGGCTGGAACCATGATGGCCACGCCCATGGCAGCGCTAGCCACCCGCCCCAGCCTCAGGTGAGCAACTCGTCCCGGAAAAAACTTAGCGCCCATTCTTGTCTTCATTGCCATTCCAGCTCAGGTGCCATTCCAGCTCAGGTGCCATTCCAGCCCAGGCCAGCTCAATGCCAGTCCCATGCCCCTCCCAGGCTATCAAATGAGACCGCTCAATTTCAGGGGGTATCAGCCAAGCTTCACGAGCCCAGCTTAGCTCTCACCACTTAATACTTCTCAGACAAACTTTCCGGATCAGGGCTAGCTGGGGGCCATCCATGGCGGATAATGGGCCCCGTCCTCCGCAAGTATGGGTCCAGCGTGAAGGTTTTAGTAGTTGGGAATGGCGGTCGAGAACATGCCCTGGCCTGGGCGCTGCTGCGATCGCCCCAGGTCGAGCAGATTTATGTCGCGCCGGGCAATGGCGGAACTGCTCGCCTGGAGCGCTGTGAAATTTGGCGATCGCCGTCACCGATTTTGACAGCCTGACCGCCGCCGTGGGCGATCGCCAGATCGACCTCGTGATCGTCGGGCCAGAAATCCCCTTGGCGGCGGGCATCACCGACCATCTCCAGGCCGCAGGTGTGGCGGTGTTTGGACCCACCCAGGCCGGAGCCCAACTCGAAGCCAGCAAGGCCTGGGCCAAGGCGCTGATGATGGAAGCAGGCGTGCCCACGGCCAAGGCAGCGGTGTTCACCACGGCGGCAGCCGCCCAGGCCTATGTCCGCGAGCAGGGGGCTCCCGTTGTGGTCAAGGCCGATGGCCTGGCGGCGGGTAAGGGGGTTACGGTGGCGATGGATGTGGAAACGGCGATCGCGGCGATCGAAGCCGCCTTTGGCGGAGCCTTTGGAGCTGCCGGGCAGCAAGTGGTGCTAGAGGAATACCTGGTGGGGGCCGAAGCCTCGGTTCTGGCCTTTGCCGATGGCAAAACCCTGCGTCCCCTGGTGCCTGCCCAGGATCACAAACGCATTGGCGAAGGGGACAGCGGCCCTAACACAGGCGGCATGGGAGCCTATGCCCCCGCCCCCCTGGTCACCCCTGCCCTGATGGCCCGCATCGAAACCGAGGTGCTCCAGCCGACCCTCGCTGCCCTGGCCCGGCGGGGAATTGACTATCGCGGTATTCTCTACGCAGGCTTGATGATCACCCCCGAGGGCGGGATCCAGGTGATCGAATTCAACTGCCGCTTTGGCGATCCCGAAACCCAAGTGGTGCTGCCCCTGCTGGAAACGCCCTTGCTGGACCTGATCGAAGCCTGTCTGGACCAGCGTCTCGACCAAGCTCCCCCCATTGCCTGGAAGCCGGGGGTCGCCGCGACGGTGGTTTTGGCCGCTGGGGGCTATCCCGGCAGCTATCGCAAAGGCGATGTGATTAGCGGCATTGACCAGGCCGAGGCGCTGGGAGCCCAGGTTTTCCAGGCTGGAACGAGCCTGGCAAATGGGGAGACCGTGACCAACGGGGGTCGGGTGTTGGCGGTGACCCAGCTCGGTGAAGACTTTGATGCAGCCTTTGCGGCCAGCTATGGGGCAGTGGATCAGATTAGCTTTGCAGCGGCCTACTGTCGCCGGGACATTGGCTACCAGGTGCGCTCTAGCTGTTAGGCCCGAACGTCACCGGGCCTAAACATCACCGGGCCTAGACATCACCGGGCCTGAACATCACCGAGCCCGGACATCACCCTTCAGAAAGGCTCCCCATCCATCACCTGGTTTCATTTGATTCATCAGAAAACCTGAAAGCTGACTTGCAGGCGCTGGCAATTTTTGATGCAATTCGTAACAATTTAGCCAGCGACGACTCGCAAAGTGAGAAAACGTTAGAGCGACATAGAAGCAGACTGAAATGCCCCTGGGGACTGCTACTGTTTGGGTCAAAGCGATCGCTCTGCCCTGCGACCGATACTCTGTCCTCTCCTACGGGCTAGGAGGCCTCTCATGATTGCGTTCATCCAACGGATTAGAGCCAGCTTTGCTCGATGGTGGTCCGAGTTTACGCTCCAGACCAAACTCATGGTGCTGGCAACCTTGGTTGTTTCCTTGATGACCACGGGGCTGACGTTCTGGGCCGTCAACAGCATCCACCAAGATGCACGCATGAACGACACCCGCTTTGGTCGCGACCTGGGCCAGCTCCTGGCCGCCAACATCAGCCCCATGCTGGCCGAAGAAGATTTGGCTGGTGTGGCGCAGTTTTCCAACCGGTTCTACAGCAGCACTTCCAGCATTCGCTATTTGCTGTTGGCCGATGAAGATGGCGAGATTTTCCTGGGTGTTCCCTTTTCGCGGGCCGAGGTGCAAAACTCCCTTGTCATCCAGCGGCGTATCCAGCTGCCCCCAGAGTTCAAAGCCAGCACCGATATTCCCCTGATCCGCCAGCACCGGACGCCCAAAGGTGAAGTCACCGATGTGTTTATTCCCCTGGTCCATGACGATCGCTATCTGGGGGTTTTGGCGGTGGGGATCAACCCGAATGCGATCGTTGTCACCTCCTCCAACCTGACCCGCGATGTGACGATCGCCGTCTTCGTCGCCATCTGGGCCATGGTGATTTTGGGCGCTGTGATCAATGCCTTGACGATTACCAGACCGATCAAAGAGCTGTTGGAGGGGGTGACCAATATTGCCGAGGGACGCTTCGAGCAGCGCATCAACCTGCCCTTTGGTGGCGAGCTGGGGGCGCTCATTGCCAGCTTCAATGACATGGCCGCCCGCCTGGGCCGCTACGAAGCCCAGAACATTGAGGAAATGACCGCCGAAAAGGCCAAGCTCGAAACCCTCGTTTCCACCATTGCCGATGGGGCGCTGCTGGTGAACAAGGATCTGAACCTGCTGCTGGCCAATACCACCGCCCGCAAGCTGTTCAATTGGGAAAAAACCGAAGCACTGATCGGCAAGAATATCCTGGCCTCCCTGCCCCCAGCCCTGCGCAATGAACTGACCCAGCCCATCTATGACCTGCTGGAAAGCGCCCAGCAGCGCAGCAACCTAGAAGAGGCGGCGGCGGAGAGTAGCCATTTATTACGCCGGCTTGTCCGGCGAGCTATCTGGCGAGA
>JAAUQQ010000358.1 GCA_012032745.1 Synechococcales cyanobacterium RM1_1_8 | reverse complement strand
TCCGGCTGAATTGAAGGCATCTTGGGAGGATGCTCAAGACTAGTAGATATTTGCCGAAGGCTCCCACTGAGTTTGCCCAGCGATCGCGGTGGTTGGCGGCGGTGAAGTGGTACGAGATGGGGGAGGTTTCGCGAGGGCTGGCGGCGATGATTGCGGGGATGGGGCGATCGCGAAGCAAGCTTCCTGCGGAATCGCAATTCATCGCCTCGCTTTGCCAGTTCCAAGTCTCTCCATTCCAGTATGCGCCGGGAGAGCTTGCGGAGGAGCTGTCAAGCATTCGCTAGAATGGTAGAACCTGTTTTGACGAGAAAGGAGGTGAATTGTGATTAGCGATGAGCTAGGCATGGAACTCCACGATCGCTACACGCTCGACGAACCGCTCACCCCCCAAGAGCAAGCCCAGCTTGAAGCTTGGTACGCCCAGAAGGATTCTGCTGAAGCAGCACTCTTAGAACAGAACCAACCTAAACTGCCCAACTTAACGATGCTGCAAGCGCAGTTGGATGCGACGCTGGCACAGCTTACGGCAGTTATCCAAAGGCTTCAGCAGATCACTCTGGAAAATGATGCGATTCGTGAGGAGATTGCAGGGCTGAAGCAGCAGCTTGTGACGCCTCGCTCTGCATGAGTCTTTCTGCTGATTTACGGGAGCAGGTGCGGCGGCGGGCTAATTGTGCCTGCGAGTTTTGTGGTATTTCGGAGGTGGATGTTGGGAGTTTGCTGACGATTGACCATTTTCAGCCGAAGTCGAAGGGTGGGCTGGATGATGTGTCGAATTTGATTTATGCCTGTGCGGCTTGCAATCAGTTTAAGCAAAGCTATTGGCCGAAGACTGATGCTGCGCCTAAGCTCTGGAATCCTCGGGAGCAGTCCGGCAGTCAGCATTTTGTGGAGCAGAAAGACGGAGAGCTGACGGCTTTGACGCCGACTGGGGCGTTTACGATTAAGCGTTTGCGGTTGAATCGGGGTCAGCTTGTGGCGGCTCGGCAGCGGCGAAGGCAGCAGGCAGAGGCGGTGCAGTTGTTGCAGCGTTATCAGGAGACGGCGTTGTGGTTGGCTCAGGCGAACCGGCAGTTGAGTGATTTGGCGATGGAGCAGCAGGAGCTGTTGAAGGAGCAGCGGGAGTTGTTGAGGCTTTTGCTACGGCGGTTAAATTCGTGAGTACACAAGCTGTCTTGACCTTCACGCTATGCTGTGGCTAAGCAATGCTCGTGGACAGTGCCCATGCAATCTTTGACGATTCAGTTTCCTGATGATGCGTTTGCAGCCTTAAGAAAGGCTCCGGCTGAGTTTGCCCAGGCGATGCGGTTGACGGCGGCGGTGAAGTGGTATGAGATGGGGGAGGTGTCGCAGGGGCAAGCGGCGATTATTGCCGGGATGACGCGATCGGCCTTCATCGCTTCGCTTTACCAGTTCCAGGTGTCTCCGTTCCAATATGATCCGGTTGAACTGGCTAAGGAGTTGGCGGATGTTGACTGAGAGTGTGGTGGTGAATGCCTCTCTTCCGATGACAGGGTTCGGTTAGCTCTCGCTGTGGCGAGGAGAGCTTTAGCCGGGAGAAGACGGAGGGGATTCGGGTGATGCTTCAGGGGGAGAAGCAGCCGGTGCGATCGATTGCGATAGATGTGTTTGCGTTTCAGGCTGAACCGAAGGCATCTTGAGAGGATGCTCAAGGCTGGATATTCGCGAAGACCTTCACGCTATGCTGGGGCTAGGCCACAATGAGGGATGCTATGCAGACTTTGCGTCAAATTATTGAAGTGGGTGGGGACCGAAAACTGGAATTGACCCTGCCAGATAATGTAGAGCCAGGCCGGATGGAGGTTGTGGTCACGTTTCAGCCTGTGCGAACGGTCGAGCCTGTTGTCTCTCCGCTGTTGAAGTTTCGGAGACTGTTTGGTTTTCTTCCAAAGCGGGTTGACCCTGTCGAATTTCAAAGGCAGCTAAGGAATGAGTGGGACCGTTGAAACCTATCTGCTAGATACGAATATCTTTATCTACTTTTTCAATGGTGAAACTGCGGTTAGGGATATTTTCGATAAATTATTCAGCGGCGAGATTGTGGGGGCTTACTGCCCACTGACTTGGGTTGAATTGCTTTGTTATCCAGGCTTGGTTGAGGATGAGGCTACTGCTATTCGGGAGCTGTTGCAGTCTCTGGAGCGGGTTGAGCTGACGCCAGAGATTTTGGATCGTGCTGCTCAGATTCGCCAGGTGCATCGCACGCCGCTGCCTGATGCTTTGATTGGGGCTTGTGCTTTGGAGCGTGGCTACACTTTATTCACACGAAATACCAAAGACTTTGCCTGTGTTGAAGGATTGGTTCTGGTCGATCCGTTCGCAGGCTAAGACGGGTATTTGTCAAGGAGGCTAGTCTTTGTAACTGCTGGTGATGTCCGGCTAGGATCATCGAAAATGCTGGAATGTGAAGGGAGGCTACTTGTGATTAATGATGAGCTAGGCATGGAACTCCATGACCGCTACACCCTCGACGAACCGCTCACCCCCCAATAGCAAGCCCAGCTCGAAGCTTGGTACGCCCAGAAGGATTCTGCTGAAGCAGCGCTTTAACCAAGCTGCCTCACGTTTTGCCACCAGCGCTTTAGAGGATGATTTCTCGCTGGGATATAACGTGCCTTGATCGCAATATTGTCCAGAATGAGACTCAACTCCGATTTTGATATTGCCTCATGCTCAGCCCAATTCTTGATAATTTCAGGTGTGGAAAGAATCTGTATGTTGGGCGCTTCGCTGTGGAAGAATTTGATTGCTGCTTTATCGTCAGTGGCGATTGCCCAATTTCGATTGACTGCGATCGCGCCTGTCGCAGACTCACCATCATCTCCCAGCGCTATGACATAGTTAATAAAAGCCGCTTCTTCAGCTTCAGACTCAAAATCTACGATCTCAATTACACCTTCGGAGATGGCTGTTTCTAATTGCTCGGCTCCGGAGTTGATTTGACCATCAATTTTTTTGAGGGTTAGCAGCTCTTCTTGCTGAACAACAGCTGTCACTGTGCTCTGAGCTTGGACCGATGTTAGGATTGAAAGAAGCTCACCAGATGCACAGAAATTCAATATGCAACAGGCATCTATAACCAAGTGAGAGTGGAGTATTTTAATCATTAATATCAGCTCCACTCATGCTTGACGCAAATCCCAATGAGCTGAGTCATCCAGGCTGCCACTAGAATGCTCCTGAAGGGACTCCGCAATACGCCGAGCTTCCAAACGATCTACACCTAAGAAGGCAGCAAAACGCCCTTCTGTAATTAAGCCTTGATCTAGAGCATCAATGGCAAGGTGCTGGTAATGAGTGGGTAATCGTTCAGTCCTCTGAGGAATTTCCTTGATACCTAGTTCTTGCTTTACCTTTGAGACTTTTAAGCCGCGTCTGCTAAGTTTGTCCCAAGTTGCGGTGGGCAAGAGCTCCATTTCTTCCAAACGATAGACCAAAGCCTGGATTGAAACACCATAGTAGTGAGCCAAAGTGAAAAGGTTGGTTGGTGTAAACTTGCCGTGGGAGCGATACATGTCGTTAAATCGCTTTAATAGGCCACTTGTTGGCATTAGAAAATATTTTGGAAAGGCTTCAGCCAGTCTCTCGCTTTCTGGGGTACGTTTATATTGTCCATCGAAGTCTACTACAGCTTTTCTGCGATGAGCTAAGAAGTGAAGATACCCATGGGCAAGAGACCAACGACGACGCTCTTCAATGTGATTGGCATTAATCGCCATACATCCACCGAGACTTTCGTCATAGCTATACATCTCTGAGTACTTGGTTGGCATTTCTAAGTAGAAAATACGAAGACCAACTCCCTGCTCTAATACATCTCGTAAAAATGGAATAGGTCCATCCCCTAAGCCCAATCGACTCCGTTCTGCGATGGCGATACTTTCAGCAGTAGATTCGATCGGCATTCCCTCAACTTGATAATCTTGAGGATAGTTTTGAGGTAGAGGAGAGTCACAAATTTGTTCTAGCTCTCCATAAAAGCGGCAGAGCTTTTCTAGCAATAAAATGTAAGGTTTGATTTCAGTTTCTTCTTCCTCTGTTCGCTGATAGGCGGCTCGAAACTGTACTTCGAAGGGCTGGCTTGAAGGGCTCGCTCCCAGGAAGTCACTGACTGCTTTGCCGTAAGCACGGGCGAGCTTAATTAGCTCACCCGGTTTAAGTTGGCGATCGCCCTTCTCGATAGCAACAATTGTAGTCCGCGCAACATCGAGCACTTGTGCGGCATCAGCCTGGGTTAAGCCACATTGTTTTCGTGCCTGTTGGAGCAATTCACCCAGTTTGCCTCTATCGATTTGGTCTAAAGCATTCGTTGCCACGGTCTTTACCTCTCAACCTTGCTGCAAGCTGGTGCTAACCTCTCAGAACCAGTATAGCGATCTGACATTGTCGTTGTGAAGCCGTTTTCGTTTCGCAAAGAGCTGACATTGACGAGCTGAGCGGTTTTTGGCCCATGCGGTGGCAAGGCGAGCTTTGGCCGGAAGATGATGGAGCGGATTCGAGCGATCGCCCATGGGGGGAAGTAGCCTGGGCGATCGCTGTAGATGTAGGTGTTTGCTTATCCGGCTGAATGGAAGGCGTCTTGGGAGGATGCTCAAGACTAGTAGATATTTGCCGAAGGCTCCTACTGAGTTTGCCCAGGCGATCGCGGTGGTTGGCGGCGGTGAAGTGGTACGAGATGGGGGAGGTTTCGCGAGGGCTGGCGGCGATGATTGCGGGGATGGGGCGATCGCGAAGCAGCTTCCTGCGGAATCGCAATTCATCGCCTCGCTTGCCAGTTCCAAGTCTCTCCATTCCAGTATGCGC
>JAAUQQ010000357.1 GCA_012032745.1 Synechococcales cyanobacterium RM1_1_8 | reverse complement strand
CCACCATGACCACCACCCACCCTCCCCCTCCCCCAAATGGGCTGCGGCACCTGGGCCTGGGCAACCGCATCCTCTGGAGCTACGACCCCGCCATGGACAGCGAACTCCAACAGGTCTTCAACCGCTGCGTAGCGGCGGGCGTCACCCTATTCGACACGGGCGACTCCTACGGCACCGGCAAGCTCAGCGGCCAAAGCGAGAAGTTGCTGGGCCAATTCACGCGGGCCTACGACGGCGACAACGCCAGCCAGATCTGCCTCGCCACCAAGCTTGCGCCCTATCCCTGGCGGCTGACGCGCCAATCCTTGATCAAAGCCGCCCAGGCCTCCATCGCCCGCCTCGGTCGCATCGACCTCGTCCAGCTCCACTGGTCCACCGCCAACTACAACCCCTGGCAAGAAGGGCCGCTGCTGGATGGCCTCGCCGATCTCTACGACCAGGGCTTGGTCAAGGCCATTGGCCTCTCGAATTTTGGCGGCAAGCGCTTGGAGCAGATCTACCCCCGCTTCCAAGCCCGAGGCATCCCGATCGCCACGCTCCAAGTGCAATATTCCCTGCTCTCCACAGCCCCCGTGACGGACTATGGCGTCAAGGAGGTCTGCGATGGGTTGGGAATTCAACTGATTGCCTACAGCCCGCTGTGCCTCGGCATTTTGACGGGGAAATATGCCCTGGATGGGGCGCTGCCCCAGGGCCTGCTGCGCCGCCGGTTGACCCAGCAACTTTTGCCCGGTGCAAAGGAACTGTTGGCGACGATGGCGGCGATCGCCCAGCTCCACGACAAAACCCTGGCCCAGGTCGCCCTCAACTGGTGCATCGCCCAAGGGCAGCCCTGCCCCATTCCCGGTAGCCAAAACCCTGGCCCCAGGGCAGCACAAAACCTGGGCAGCCCTGGGCTGGAGTCTCAGCGATGGCGAAGTAACCGAGCTGGACAAGGCCGCTGCCCACGTCGATCGGGTGATGGTGCAGAACATTTCCAGACACGCTGAGCGGCCCTGCTAGTCGGTCTTGCTGGGCGCTAAAGGGGCGCTAACAGATTCACGCAAGCTTCATCCCCAAAATTCCATGCCATCGTGTACGCTGGGCCAACTGTTGGATGGGCCAGCCTGAGAGGATGTTTGAGAACAGCTTTGGCAGCCGATAGTGCCCATAGCCCGTACTTTTGACTAAAAAAGCGGGCACAGCCTAGCCTGTTGGGTATAGAGTCGCTGGCTTTGGCAAATTCTCAAACATCCTCTGACCAGGCTGCCAGTGCTAACGATCAGGACAGCAATCAGGACAGGGATCGGGACAATGCTTCCACGATCCTCAGCGGTGCAGCATCTCTACCTTTGGGACCTATCGGCCATGAGTCTTTCAATCCCCCACAATTCCCAAGAAATCTTTGCCCTGCGGCAGGGCTCCATCAGCACAGAAGTCGTGGCCAGGGCGATCGCCGGGGTCATCCAGGTCGCTCGCGCCGAGGGCAAGAGCCTGGCCGATCTGACAGCGGAACTGTTGAGCGAAGACGGTCTACTGAGCCCAGAGGACCGCCTCTGGCTCAGCGATATCGTAGCCAGTCATTGGCATCGATTTTGAGTCCGCCAAGATTCGCTTCTAGACCTGCCCAAAGCCGTGCCAGTTCTCACGATTCGGAAATATTTGGCAAGATAGGGTTAGTTCATTCGTTGATCTACCGTCGATTGGCCATCACTGGGCCATCAGCTTATTTCCCTACTCAAGGTGTCTCCCATGGACCGTCGCTCCTTTTTGGCTTGGATTAGTCTCGGCAGCTTGGCCACCTCCCTGCCCGTGGTGCTGGCTGCTTGCAGTACCAGCGAAACGGCCACAGATGCCGCTGCTCCTGCAGAAGGGGCTGCCAGCTCTGCTGCTCCAGAAACGGCTGCCCCAGAAACGGCTGCCCCAGAAACGGCTGCGGCAGATGGATTTGTCGCCGTTGGCCCAGCGGCGAGCCTAGAGGGGGGTGGCTCGATCAACGAGGGTAAGTTTGCCGGGGGATCGGGTCAGTTGATTGTCTTTAAGGATGGGGACAATGTGGTCGCCCTGGATGCCAAATGCCCCCATGCGGGCTGTGCCGTGGGCTGGAAAGATAGTGAGCTGATCTGTCCCTGCCACGATTCTAAATTTTCCGTTGACGGTGCAGTCATTAGCGGCCCTGCCAGCACTGGCTTGGCGGTGTTTGAAGCCAAAATCGAAGGGGATCAGGTTTTGGTAAAGGCGGGCTAGGGCTGTTCTTGCCGACAACGGGTGAGGAAATATTGGACGACAGCGTCTTGGGGACAGGTTCGGGCACATTCCAGAAAGAGCGCCTGGGCATCCGCGATCGCCCCTTGGTGGAACAACTCAACCGCTGCTTCAAAGCGATCGCGGCTCTCCAGCTTCAAGGCCCGCTGCGCTGGACCATCCACATCGAAAACCTCATAGACATCCACCCAATTGGACTTGCCCTTGACCTGGACGCGATCAATGCGACGCAGGGAAAATTGTTCAGGCTGTTCCAGGGCGCGATAGGTAAACTCGCTAATCAGCAGGGGCACCCCGTAGCGCTTGGTTAACCCCTCCAAGCGCGAGGCCACATTCACAGAATCTCCGATCACGGTGCCATCGATGTGATCGCTGCCGCCCACAGTGCCCAAAATCATATCCCCAGTGTTGATGCCCAGGCCGATGTGAATGGGCATATAGTCTTTGCGAATGCGCTCTTGGTTGTGGACCGCTAACCGCTCAAACATCTGAAGCCCAGCCAAAACTGCATCATTAGCTGAGCGCTCAAACAGTGCCATAATCGCATCGCCAATGTATTTGTCAATGAAGCCATAATGTTGGGTAATGGCAGGCTCCATGCGGGCCAAATAGCTGTTGATAAACCGAAAGTTATCTTCCGGTGTCATACGCTCGCTCAGGGTGGTGAAATCGCGAATGTCAGCAAACAAAATCGACATTTGTTGCAGCACCTGATCCCCCACGGCGATGTCAACGATGCTTTTTTTGTCCAACAGTTTGAGAAATTGGTTGGGTACAAAGCGATTCAGGGCCATGCTCATATTGGCCAAGTAAAGATGGGTGCGCAACCGGGCGAGCAGCTCCTGCTTTCGGATTGGCTTGGCCAGGTAGTCATTGGCTCCTTCATTCAGGCCCTCAATCACATCGGCCACCTGGCTTTTGGCCGTCAGCATCAACACGGGCAGTTCATTGGCTGGAAAGCGCTTGCGAATTTCCTTGCAGACTTCATAGCCGGTCATTTCGGGCATCATCACATCCAACAGCACCAGGTCTGGACGCGCCTCGGTTTCTAGCAGTTCCAGGGCTTCTGCGCCGCTGCTGGCCTGGATGATGGCGTACTTTTCCAGGGAGAGGTGATTGGCAAGAACCTGAAGGTTGACGGGCTCATCGTCCACGATCAGGATTTTGAACTGGGCGGCGGCAATGCTGGGTTCGAGGCCTAGACTGGCTGGGAACTGGCTGGGTGAGGCAAGAGCGCTGCTGGGGGCGAGATTGCTTCCCGTGCCAAAGTTAGCGTTGAGACTAGAGACAGCTTCCAGCGCAGCGGCGATGCCTGGCTGCTCCGACTCAAGGCCCGCCAAGGGCGTGAGCTGGGCCTGCTGTTCGCTATCATCCTGCCAGTCTGGGGGGCTAATGGGCAGGGTAAAGCGGAATTCTGAGCCCTGGCCGGGCCGAGATTCGACGCTGATTTGGCCGCCATGGAGTTCTACGAGCTGCTTGGTGATGGCCAAACCTAAGCCGGTGCCGCCGTAGCGGCGGGCGGTGGAGCCATCGCCCTGCTCAAAGGAATTGAAAATTAAGCTCAGTTTGTCTGGGGGAATGCCGATGCCGGTGTCGGCGATCGCCACCTCCACCTGCCCCAGCTCCCTCGACTGCTCCCCCAGCGGATCTGGCTCCAGCACCCGCGCCCGCAGCGTCACCTGTCCCTCGGGCGTAAACTTGATGGCATTGCCCAGCAAGTTATAGAGAATCTGCTGGAGACGGTTGCCATCGGCAAACACCAGGGGCAGATCCATGGAAATGGCATTGGAATTCCAATTTTTTTTGATCGACATCGATGCCGACCTCAGCGTCACATCAAATCCGACCAAGGGTCCGCAGCCGCACCGGGCGCAGTTGGAGCTGGAGCTGGTTTTCCCGCAGTTGGGAAAAGTCCACAATGTCATTGACCAAATTGGCCAGCCGCCGCCCGCTCTGGGCAATCAGCTTGAGATTCTCCGCCTGCTGCGGCACCAGCGGCCCTGCGACCCCATCTAGCATCGATTCCGCCAGACCAATGATGCCGTTCAGCGGCGTGCGCAACTCATGGGAGGTGTTGGCCAAAAACTGGTCCTTGACCGCATCTAGTCGCTGGAGTTCCTGGTTGGCCGCAGCCAGCTCGGCGGTGCGCTCCGCCACGGTTCGCTCCAGTTGCAGGTTGAAGCGTTGCAACTGATTGGCATAGTGCTCAACTCGCGCCATCACTTGGTTATAGCGCCGGGCAATCTTGCCGACTTCAGTAAAAGGTTCCTCGGGCACCCGCAGGCTGAAGTCCTGAGTGGCCGCCTGGCGATCCATCACCTGAAACAGGTCGTAGATCTCGGTTTTGGCTCCATGCTCCGAGACATTGAGGCCGATGTCTTCTTCTTCGAGGGAGACCCGCAGGGGGGAGATGCGGTTGAGGATGCTGAGGATCAGATAGCTGACCCCAAAGGCCCAAACGAAGGCCACCAGGACACCCAAAAGTTGTATACCCAATTGATGGTAGCGGGAGAGGCCCTTGTCCAGCAGGTCCAGATCGCCCAGCAGGGCCACGGAGAGGGTGCCCCAAACGCCGCCGAAGCCGTGGATGGC
>JAAUQQ010000356.1 GCA_012032745.1 Synechococcales cyanobacterium RM1_1_8 | reverse complement strand
CTGCTTCGGCCTCGAAGCATAAATGCCTTATTCAAGACATCATGCTCAGCTTCTCTAAAGTTACTCTCGTCTCAGCTTGAGACTCGAAAAAGTTTTCTGCACCACTAAGGCTGGAATATTCCGTTTACCGATATTGCTGTTTAAGTACCTGCCGCCAGTCTTGGCCGGTGCCGATCGCCTGCTTAATGTCCAGCGCTGCACAACGGCCTGAGCACCGCAGGGACTGTAGCTGCCTCACAACTTTTCGACCTGCGGGCTCTACGACTGCCGCGATCGCCTCCAGCACTCGATCCGCCATGGCTGCAATCTCTGGATCGCCAAAACCCACCTTTGCCGAATGTTGGTGAAGCTGGCGATCGGGCACCCAGGCTCGCCCCGGCAATGTCTGATCCAAAATCAAGCCCTTGAGCAAGAGCAACAGCACCCCATACAAGCCAAATTCCCCACAGCTATCGAAAGCTTTGAACTCAATTCGGCCAATTTCCGAAGCCGTGCGGGCTGGTTTGATCAAAGAGGGCTGTTGGGGCGATGAAACGAAAGCCGGAACAGTGGATAGGACGGTGGGCAAACTTGCCGGGTCAACAAAAACTAAAACCGCAGGCCGCCGCCCAGTGCGTACATAGGTTCGCATCGAAAGCCCCGGCCAGAGTTCTCCCTGCACCAGGGGCGCACTAAAGCTAAAGGGAACCAGGAATGGGCTGTAGTAGGTGAGCTTTTGGCCCATGTCGATCAGCTCCGCTGTGGACATGCCTGGGCGTGACAAATTGAGGTCTGGGCCATAGGTAACCATGGCCAGTAACTCGGTTTGTTCCTCGGGAGATTGGCTCAGGCGATTCAGCTCATGGGGATTGAGCGGCGGCTGGGGTTGGTACTGATGATGTTGGGGATTGAAGCTGGTTAAAACGGGCTCAAAACCATAGCCTTTAGCAACAGCACAAAGTTGATTAAAGCTTGTTTTCAGTTCGGTGATCGCCCCTGCGATCGTTCCCTGGAGCGTCGTGCGAATCTCAATACCCTTGGGCACACAGCCTAAAAATTCTCCTTCAGAGGAAAATCGTTCAAATCCTTCAACGTACCATCGCTTACTCCGAATCCCCAGGTCTCCGACCCGCAGGCTGGCGCGATCGCTCACACAACTCGGCAGCTTTTGAATAATTTGATCCCAGTCTGCAAAGGTCGTATTGGAAAAATCGGCAAAATCCCCTGCCTGATTCAGAAATGCAACTTCATGCTCAAGGCCAAACTGGAATGTCATCGCTGTCATATTCCCGTAATGAAACGCGTAAAAAAGTCCTGAGCATAGGTGATTCAACGCTGCGCCTCGAAGTAGAACATCGGGGCCGCGCGCCAAAGCCGAGCGATCTAGCAAGACAAGCCATCCAGATGCCCACTCAACTTAATACCATAAACAGACCAAGCTTTTTAACAAAGAAAAATTCTCAAGAGCCAGCCCAGGGGCCAGGCCACAGCCTGGGGGAAACACAGACCGAGATGGCGAATATCTGTACTAAGAATTGAGCTACAACACCGACAGAATCTACTTTTTATACAAAAGAGCCAGGTGAGGCCTGGATCTCAAGCGAGGTTCCTAGCCGCGACTCAGTCCGCATATAGCAGCTTTTTCTGCTATACTTATTGACATCAACTCTCAATTTGCTCAGGTGGAGGTGGCGGTCATGATCAGCTCCTGTGCGCTTTTCGCCCAACAACAGGGCGAGGCCTTAATCGGGACGGCCCCATGGACCCAGCGGTTTATCTTGCTGGAATGCCCTCATCCCTGGGGCAAGGCCGTGGCCCAGACCCCAGGATTGCCCCATGGGCTGGCTGGACAACTGGCGGATTGGACCAAGCGGTGGCCTGGGACTCGGTTTTTTGCTTTTTACGGGCGATCGCCGCCCCCCAGCCGAACCAGCCTCGCCGCATTTTCATTTTTGAAGCCCCTGGCGGTGCAACCCAGCAGTATCAAGCGATGCAGCTTCTGCTGTCTGATACGGCTCAATTTGGTCCGGCTTTGGTGGAGTGGTTTGCGCAGCGTGCCCTGGGGCGCTGGCCCCGAGCGGCTCTGCCCCTAAAGGGGCGACATGTTTTTATCTGTACCCATGGAGGGCGCGATCGCTGTTGTGGCCGCTATGGCTATCCTTTTTATCGCCAGGCCAGCGCCCTCGTTTCAACCTTAGAGACCGAGGGATTACTCCCAACAAATTGGGTGCAGACCTGGCAGGTCAGTCACATTAGCGGCCACCGCTTTGCGCCGACCCTCGTGGATTTGCCTGAGGGGCGTTATTACGGGGCGCTGACGCTGGAGGATTGGCGATCGCTGCTTCTACATCAGGGCGCTTTGGAACTCCTGTCTCGGGTTTATCGAGGTTGGGCCTATTTGCCAGAGCTAGCTCAGGCCGTAGAACGCTTGTTGTGGCAGCAGCAAGGATGGCAATGGCTGGGGAAAAGCCTGTCTTATCAGCAACTCTCCACAGAGGTGCAGCAAAGAACGCTCCCAGCCACAGGTCAATCTAGCGTCCAAGCTAATGTCCAAACTTGGCAAATTTCCCTCACTTGGGGCAGTTCCCATACCTGGCAGGCCTCCATCCAGTCTGATCCAAGCCGCCAGCGGTCTATCCTCGGCTCCTGCGGCCATGAATCGCTGACTCAAATTGAGCAATATCAAGTGATGCGACTTAAGCAACTCAAATGCGACCTGATCCCAGGGGGGATGAAGGCGAGGGCAGAACCATCGTTGGTGCAGCTCAAGTCGTAATCCACGGGGTGCCATAGAAGATTAAATATCCGTGAGCTGGCCCCAGCAGGTGCGGGCGATTTGCCAGTCTTCCTGGGTGTGGATGACCAGAACCGGGATTTTGGAATCTGCCTGGGCGATGTTTTGATCCCCAGGCTTGCCCTGGTTGCAGGCTTCATTCAGGGCTTCATCCAGTTGTAGGCCCAGGAATTGGAAGGCTTGGCAAACCTGCGATCGCACTGCCCCGCTATTTTCCCCCACCCCAGCGGTAAACACCAGCCCATCCAGCCCGCCCAGGCTCGCCAACATCGCTCCAATGCCTCGGTTAATGCGGTGGATGTAGACTTCAAAGGCGAGCTTTGATCGAGACTGGTCGGAGGTGATTTGGGAGGAAGCTGGGAGCGTGATCGCCCCTTGAATCTCCCGCATGTCTTGAGAAACCCCGGACAGACCCAGGAGTCCAGACTGTTTGTTGAGCAACTGTTCCAGCGCATCGGCCCCCAGCCCCTGCTGCCGCATCAGATAGATCAAAATGCCGGGATCCACCGAGCCCGAGCGACTGCCCATCATCAAGCCCTCCAGGGGCGTAAAGCCCATGGTGGTGTCAATGCTGTGGCCATTGCGGATTGCAGCCAGGGAGCAGCCATTGCCCAGGTGACAGGTGATCAGTTTGAGCTGGGCCAGATCTTGCCCCAGCAACTGGGCCGCCCGCTGGGCGCAATATTCATGGCTGATGCCGTGGAAGCCGTAGCGGCGGATACCCTGTTCTAGCCAAGCATAGGGGCCAGGGTAGACCGCTGCGGCCTCGGGTAGATGGCTATGGAAGGCCGTGTCGAAGATCGCGAACTGGGGGATGTGTTCGCCAAACAACTGCTGGGCAATGACAATACCTTCCAGGTTGGCGGGGTTGTGGGCCGGGGCGAGGGGAATCAGCTCGCGGATTTTGTCTTGGACCTGGGCATCGATCCGCACGGCTGCGCGATAGGCTTGGCCGCCGTGGACCACGCGGTGGCCGATCGCCTGGATGGCTTCAACCCCGCCGAGCACGGCCTGTTCCCCCTGCCAAAGGCTCTGGAGCAGGTGCTGGAGAATGGTGGAGCGATCGCGGACCAAGCCATCCCCAGAATCAGACGCGCCAGCCTCAGAACCAGGCCCAGCATAGGGCAACGTTTCTAGCCGGGTGCGGCCCTGGCCGGTGATTTTGAGTTCAGCCTGGCCGGGTCGGTGGCTCCAGTCGATCGACCCCTCCCAGAGCGGCTCCGGCGGGGCGCTGGGGAGGCGATCTCCCGAAATGCTGTATAAACAACTCTTTTGGCTACTGGAGCCTGCATTGAGAACTAGGATATTCATGTGCCTTCGCGATCGCGGAGTTCCGGCGGCATGTAGGCGCGATCGCCCATGCGTTCCAGCAGCGGCCCATATTTGCCAAAGCTGATAATGCTGAGGGAAGCGGCGGGATAGTCGAGGCGATCGCGGTAGCGCCCCAGATCAATCCCCAGTAGGCTGCACAGGATAATCCGCAGCGTTGCCTTGTGGGACACCACCAAGACATTCCCTTCGCGGTACTTTTCTTCAATTTCAGCGATCACCGCCATGGCCCGATTTGCAATCTGCACCGCCGTCTCGCCCCCGGTGGGGGCATTCCAAGCGGGTTCCGTCATCCAGTGGTTGTAGTCATCACAGCGGGCTTGCTTGACTTCCTCCTTGTGCTTGCCCTCCCACTCGCCGTAATTGATCTCCCTCAGGCCATCGCGCAACTGCGGCACCAGCCCCGTGGCCTGGGCCATTGGCATCGCGGTGGCCTGGGTGCGCGCCATGGGGCTGCAATAGATCGCCTCCCAGCTCAGGGATGCATAGGCATCTGCAAAGGCCTGGGCCATGGCTTGACCCGATTCCGTTAGGGGCACATCCAGGGCACCGCAGTAGCCGCCGATTTGGCTAAACGTCGTCTCACCATGGCGAATCAAGTAGAGGCGTAGGGGCATGGGAAGGCAGTGATGAAAGAACAGTAAAGCTAGGGCCCATACAACTGAATTGAGCCCTGGCTAACATGCAGCAATCCTCCTGATTGACTGACAAAACTCGAACCGCCCTCACCCCAACCCCTCTCCCAGAGAGGGAGAGGGGCTTTATCCAGATTCGC
>JAAUQQ010000355.1 GCA_012032745.1 Synechococcales cyanobacterium RM1_1_8 | reverse complement strand
CTTGCTGGATAGACAGCGCCGCTGCCTCAGTGGGCGTTGGGATTAACTCACCATCCTGGCTGAAGTAGCGGAGCTGAGCCTTGTGTAGCCCCAGATAGAGACCTAATTGGTGACTCCAGCACCAGCCTGCCTCGGTCTTTGCGATGGGTTGGTAAGTGCCATTGGCGAGGGAAAAGCCTTCAAACTCCAGCGTGAAGGGATCAAACCAGAAATATTCTGGAACCCGCCAGTTGTTCTGGTACAGCTGTTTTTTGGTCGTGCGGTCCACCTGGGCGGTGCTGTCTGAGAGAATCTCGATGATGAAGTTAGGATATTTACCCTCCTCTTCCCAGACCACCCAGCTTTTGCGGTCCTGGCGCGGGTCTGTGTCCAGCACAACAAAGAAATCAGGCCCGCGAAAATCCCGCGTTTTGATTTGCTTGGGGCTGTAGTAGACCGTCATATTGCCCGCAGCGAAGAAATCCTCACGCTCCTTCCAAAGCCACTCCAAGCAGCTCAGCAGAATAAAAATCTGTTGCAGGTGAAATTTCGTTTCCAAAGGAGGTTCGTTGCTGTAGAGGTCAGTCGGCAGGAAAAAACCGCTTGGCCCATTGGGAGGCGCAGGTGGGGTGTCAGCTTTTGGACGCTGGGCAGCAGAGGTCATGGCGCAAGACCTATGGAATGACTTCTATTCTAAATGGTCCCTCAGATGATATCTGCCGCAGGCTTGAGCGGACGCCAATCAGACTCGATTTTGCCGTAGTCCAGCTTGATGATGCGATCGGCGAGGTCGAAGTAGCGATCGTCGTGGCTGATGGCGAGGATGAGCTTGCCGCGATCGCGCAACCCCGGCAAGATCTCCTCGTAGAACAGCGCCCGAAAGGTCGGGTCTTGATCCGCTGCCCATTCGTCAAACAGATAAATGGGGCGATCGTCCAAATAGGCCGTCAACAACGCCAAGCGTTTGCGCTGGCCCTGGGAAAGGGCGGTGGTCGAAAGCTGCCCGTCTTTGATTTCAACTTTGTGGTCAATCTGCAAATCCTTCAGGTATCGCCGCACCCGGCCATCTAAATCCGCCGCCGTTGCCTCATGGCCCAGCAACTGATTGAACAAATAAAAATCCACAAACACCGTCGAGAAATGTTGCCGATACCACTCCAGGTTGGCGGGGGTGACGCGATCGCCGTTCAACCGCACCGTCCCATCCTCTGGGCTATACAACCCCGTGATAATCTTCGCCAGCGTAGACTTACCGCTGCCATTGCCCCCGACAATAAACACAATCTCGCCGGGCTTAAAGCTCAAATCCACCGGCCCTAGGCAAAAGTCCTCAGCACCGCCGCCGTAATGGTGGGAAATCGCCTCAAACCGCAGCGATTGGAATAGCTGAATCGGCTTCAAGACCCCCGCTGCCAGATCCTCCGCCTGGGCCTCCAGGCTCAGTCCCAACTCTTCGATCTTTTGCAACGACACATTGGCCTTGAGCAGCACCGGCAATCGGTCCATCAACGACTCAAAGGGGCGCATCAGATAGGTCAGCGTCAGCACAAAACCCGACAGCACCAGCGGGTCGATCGCCATCAGCCGGGGCAGTCCCAACACCAAGCCGCCGACAATGGCAAAAAACAGCATTTGCCCCCAGACCGTCGCCAAAGCAAACAGATTTAGCGCCGAAATGGAATCGCGCCGCGAGGCATCGGCACTGACTGAGAGCTGCTGATCGACAAAGCCCTGGCGGCGGCGAGCATTCAGCTTCAGCTCTTTGATGCCATCGGTAATGGCACGAAAATGCTGGAACAACTGATCCTGCTCATTGCGAGCCTGGCGCAGATAGTGCTGGGCCTGGTTGAGGATGAGCTGCACCGTCACGATGCCAAACAGCATCATCACCACTGCAGCAGCGAGCACCGGCTTCGACAGCAGGCCGAGGTAGACCAAGCAACCTATAATGATTGCCCCATCGATGCAGAGAAACGGGATTGCAAAAACTGCATTGGATAGGTTGGTCACATCATCGGTCAGCACCGCCAGCAGCCGATTGGCTCCCTGACCTTCGAGCTGGGCTAGGGGCGCAGCCATGATCCGCTGGCTGAGACGCAGGCGCAGGCGGTAGATGGCGTCTTGGGAGAGGCGCACCAGGAGGAATTGGGAAATCGGAGAGGTGAGCAGGGCGATCGCCAACAAACCCACAAACTGCCAAGCCAGCCCCGGCTGCAACGGATCCTTCACCGCATCATTAATCAATGCAATCAGCTTGGCGCTACAGCCGCCGCTGACCAACCCCGCCAGCACCGCCAGCACCACCTGGGGAGCGGACTCCCGCACCAGCAGCCAAATAATATTCATACGCTCCGCCCAATCCTCGACCGCTCGCGATCCAACAGCCTCCTATCCTAGCCGCTGTCCACAGTCGAAGTACCCCCGTTCCGTACAGATTCCCCCCAAGCGACAATCCCAGGGATCCTGGGGCAATTGCGCTACGAGGGCAACGTCAAAAACAATGCCAATGGTTGGAATCGCCTTGCAATCATCACGGCTGAGCAGGCGATCATAAAAACCACCGCCATAGCCCAGTCGATTGCCCTGCGATCGCAGCCCACCGCTGGTACCAAAATCAAGTCCGCTTCTCCCGGCTCAATGGGCGCTGCCATCGGAGCCGGTTCTGGAATACCAAAGGCCCCCGGTACGAGGGCTTGCCCCGGCTGCCAAGCCCGCCAATCCAGGGCCTTGCCCACACAGCGGGGCAAGGCCCAGCGTTTGTCTTGACCCTCCAGCCACAGGTGGCTCAGATCAGGCTCTTGGTTCACGCTCACAAATGCCAGCACCGTCTTGGCCTGCTGATACCGCACCGTTGCGGCGAGGTGGTGGCAGAGCGCTTGGCTGTGGGTTTGCCAGGTGGCGGGGGGCAGCGATCGCCGCAGGCCCAGCAATCGCTGGCGCTGGGACTGCTTCTCGTCTCGGCACTTATCTTCAGGTTGTGGATTGCTCACAGGTCACTCACCACTTGCCCCCAGGCGACTCGCCGCCAGTTTTGGATCATCGATCATGGATTAGCAGCTTTCTATCACCGTAAACCGTTTTTCCCCCATCAGTCCCTATGATGGATTATTAGGGAGTTGGTTTTTCCCGGCCCTCGCCAACCTTCCTTCACGCCATTGAGCCTGGGCATGATCGCCATTCTCGCATCCATCTCCGCCGCCGCTGCTGGCGGCCTGCGCATTGCCCTGCCGCTGCTGGTGATTGGCTTCGCCCGCAACATGTATTTCTGGGAACAGGTGCCGCTGCTGTCGCGCATTAATCCCCAGGTCTTGCTCGGCATCTTGGTGAGCTGGACGCTCTGTGAGTTATTCCTGGCCAAGAATCTCCTGGGCCAGCGCATTCAGCAAACCATCCAGATTGGCTTTAGCCCCCTCGCGGGCGGCATCCTCGGCAGTGCGGTTGCCCTCAACTTTGGTTTGGAGCGATTCACAGTGGTGATATTGGGACTGTTGGGGGCCGCGATCGCCCTCGTGCTCCAGCTCGTCCAGTCAGGCTGGTTTTTTCGCCTCCGAGGATTGCCCCTCTGGTTCAACTTGGCCGAAGATATCCTCTGCATCAGCCTCGTCCTGCTGGCCTTCGATGCCCCCACCCAGGGCGGCATCATCGCCCTGCTGCTGCTCTGGCTGGCCCTGCGCAGTTCCGCTGCCTGGCGGTATTGGTATGTGCAGCAAGCCGCCGGGCCGGGGGATGACCCCCGAGCTGGGAAATCGGCTCCGGATTAGCGAGCACCAGAAGGGCTCAAATGCTCGCCGATTTCTTCTTGTTGCAAGGACCACACAGTAGCTGTAGATTTTGGGGATCGAGGGCGAGCTGTGGGTATTTGGAGAGCGGCTGAATGTGGTCAATTTCCAAATATTCGCTGCCTAGGGGCGATCGCGCCTTGCATTCAGCGCCGACACAACGGCCTTGCTGCTGCTCAAACAGTCCTGCCTTGAAGGCCTTACCCGCTGAAGATTTAGTCCAATTGTTGAAATCGCGCCGTGCCACCGCTACTGGGTCAAAATGATCCTTCAACTGCGCGGCTCGCTGTTTCAACGTTTGCAGAGACCGATCCGATGCCTGCATCGCTGTATGCAATTGCCGCAGTGCCTTATCGATCTCGCTCATGCTGGGGCTCCATGTTCTGCTGCCAACTGGGCAGCCCGAGTCTGGAGCTGAGCCATGGAGCGGTCGGTTTCTGAAATCGCACGCTGGAGCTGAGCCATCGCTGTACGGATGCCTGGATCGCCGCTGCTGTTGAAGTCGGGCGTGACCACATTGCCCAGCAGCGATCGCAGTTGTTCCACCAGCGCCAACATTAGGCTACGCGTCCTGGCCTGAATGCGCCGCTCCAAATAGGATCGCGCTGAGGCTAGAACCGACGCCAAGCTATAGACGTAGGCATTACCCTGCTTGGCGATGATGGGAAGCTCCTTCGTCAGCGCCGCCGCTTGATACTGGGATAGCCCCATGTGCGTTAGCTGCCGCCGAGTGAGGGATTGATCATTAGGCGACATCCTTCGCTTTCCTATAGATAGAGTCCTCAATTGTCGGATCGCGGAAGCCAAACCTCTGGGCAGCCTCGTAGCAAGCAGCCAGCAGTCCCCGCCAGAAAGAGCGCTCTTCTTCTAGCTTCTGCTCCTGTTCAGCAATCTCTGATTGATGTTGATGGGCCATGGTGGCGATTTCGGTTTTCTTTTTCGTCACCAGTCCTTTTTGAGCAGCTTGTAGCCCCTGCCGTTTTTTTAACTAATGGGGGGTTCGGGGGGCTATAAGTCCCGCGCTGTACCTGAGAGGTCAGCGTCGGGATACACGGACACCCCGCGTCGATTGAGGGGCTCGATG
>JAAUQQ010000013.1 GCA_012032745.1 Synechococcales cyanobacterium RM1_1_8 | reverse complement strand
GTGAGGACAACCGCCAGGGGCTAGCCGATCGCCGAACTGATGGCGCTTGGCTGCGCCAGGAAGCCCTGGCTCTATTTGGCAAAGCTGCCCTAAAGCGTCATTTGGCGGGCCTGCTGACGGAGGAGCCCAGTCCCAAGCAGTGGTTTGTGGGCCAAGGTGAGCAGGTTGACCCAGCTACCGAATTCAGGGCAGCTCAGGCCAACAGCGATTAGGCCGTCAGCGCCACGCTGGGGGAGGTTTCCACCCGGCTGTGTTGGGAGGCCAGGGCTGGAATCCCGGCTTGATTGAGGATTTCGGGAATCAGATCCTCGCGCTTGACCGCCATCAGGTGGACGCCCTGGCAGAGCTGTTGAGCAATTTGGACCTGCTCGGCGGCGATCGCAATCCCCTCCGCCAGGGGATCCGCCGCCTGCTCTAGGCGATCAATGATGGCTTGGGGAATTTCGACCCCCGGCACATAGCGGTTGATGAAGGCTGCATTCTTGGCCGACTTGAGCAGAAAAATGCCCGCCAACACCGGCTTGCCCCAGGGATTGGCCACCTGGGTCATGAACTGATCGAGGCGATCAAAGTCCGTGATCATCTGGCTCTGAAAAAACTCCGCCCCGGCATCCACCTTGCGCTCGAAGCGGCTTTTGAGCGAGGACCAGCTTTTGATCTGGGGATCCACCGCTGCTCCAGCCAGCAGGTCCGTGGCCCCATCCACGAGGGGCTGATCGTTCCAATCGAGGCCCCGGTTGAGCTTGGTAATTAGCTGCAACAGCCGCACGGACTCCAGCTCAAATACCGCTTTGGCATCGCCATTGTCCCCCGCTTTGACGGGGTCTCCGGTCAGGGCCAGGATGTTGTGGATGCCGAGGGCATGGGCTCCCAGTAGATCGGCCTGGAGGGCAATGCGGTTGCGATCGCGCCCGGTCACCTGACAGACCGGCTCAACGCCGTTTTGCTGCAAATCGCGGTGGCGGCCAGGGAAGACATGCGCATCACGGCCCGGCTGCCATCGGTCACATTGACGGCATGGACGCGCTCCTGGAGCCGCTTGGAAATTTCTACCATGTGCAGCGGATTGCCCCCTTGGGCGGGGCAACCTCAGCGGTGATCAGAAATTCGCCGGACTGGATCGCGCTGCGAAATCGATTTAGGCGCATAAATAAAATTTAGGGTGGCTTCTCAGTGGGCTGAGGGTCTGGTGTGCGATCGCGCCCAGACCCAGATGCAGAGCTCATCAGTATGGCGAGGCCAGGGCTCTAGCTGCCAGCATGATCTGCCGCCGTCTAGGACGGAATGTCTAAGAACGGAGTTGATAAATTTTACCTGTTTCTTCTCTGGGCTGCTGGGCGGGCTGGGGGTAGATGGGAAAGCTTTGGGCGATCGCTCAATATTTTATACAGCCTTAACATTTGCCAGAGATTCGCCAGGGACTCGCCAGCCCCGCCCCGGCAGCCCGCCCTCAAAATCCCATCGCCGCCTTCACCCGCCCCAGGGTCTCACTGGCGACGACATCGGCCCGCTCCCGGCCCTGGGCCAAGACCTGATCGAGGTAGCCCGGCTCCGCCATCACCTGATCGTATTTGTCTCGGATCGGGCGCAGCGCAGTTTGCAGCGTCTCCGTCAGCAGCGGCTTAAACTGTCCCCAGCCCATCTCCGCACATTCCGCTGCCACGGCGGTTTTTTCCTGGCCCGAGAGAATCATGTAGAGATTGAGCAAGTTATGGCATTCAGGCCGCGCTGGGTTGTCGAATTCCAGCCCCCGCTCGGGGTCGGTCTTACATTTTTTGATTTTCTTTTGCAGCAGCTCCGGCGAATCCGTCAAATCGATGCGGCTCAGCTCCGAAGGGTCAGACTTGGACATTTTTTTGCTGCCATCGCTCAGGCTCATCACCCTGGCCCCGGCCTTGAGAATCAGGGGCTCCGGCAGTTTTAGGACGGGCTGGGCTTCGCTGCCAAACTGGAAATTGAGCCGCGTGGCAATGTCGCGGGTCAGCTCCAGATGTTGCTTTTGATCTTCGCCCACGGGCACCAAGTCTGGCTCGTAGAGCAAGATATCGGCGGCCTGCAAGACCGGGTAGTTTTGCAGCCCGACGCTGACATTTTCTCCCTGCTTGAGCGCCTTTTCCTTGAACTGAATCATGCGCTCTAGCCAGTTGAGCGGCGTGATGCAGTTCAACAGCCAGGCCAGCTCGCTGTGGGCGCTGAGCTGGGATTGCACAAAAATGGTGGACCGCTCTGGATCGATGCCACAGGCAATGTAGGTCGCCGCTACCTTGCGCACGTTTTCGGCGAGCTGCTTGGGATCGTAGGGCACGGTAATGGCGTGGAGATCGGCCATGAACAGGAAGCAGTCGTAGTCCTGCTGGAGGCTGACCCAGTTGCGGATGGCTCCCAGGTAGTTGCCCAGGTGGAGGTTGCCCGTGGGTTGAATGCCGGAGAGAATGCGGGGGGTTGCCATATCGAGGGAGCCATCAAGGGGAGTCGTCAAGGGAGCCGTCAGAATTTCAGTGCTGGATTTCAGCGCTTTCAGTTCGGGGCCGAGGAAATCCCTCGGGAGTAAGATTGGTCGCCCAAGCTGGGCCAGGGGATCATCGGATCTTCGGCCAGGTGGTTGGAGACCTGGCGCGCGCCGTAGAGGTTGAGGTGGCTGGGGTCCGAGAAGTTGTCCACGACTTCGGGCCAGAGCTGGGAGAGATCGCGGAAGATGAGCTGGCGTTGGGTCATGCGTTGGAACATCTGTTTTTGGAAGATGGACTCGTAGCGCGATCGCACCGGATCCAAATATTCCGCCGTCAGGGGCAAATTCACAAACACCAGCGGCACGTCATACTGACGGGTCAAATTCACCACATTGTCCAAGGAGCGCATCTGAATTCCGGCCAGGCGAAAGTTTTGATAATCCTTGTCGTACTGTCCGGTCACCAGCGAATACTGCTGATAGTAGGTCGCAGGGTTGAAGCGCAGGGACAGGGGCATAAAGCCGTTGACATCGATGAACCCCTCCCCTTCAGGGATGTTGGGCACCAGGCCGCTGTAGTCGGAGGGTTCAATGCCAATCTGCTGCTGGAGGCCCGCTGCTCCTTGGGCATAGAGCTGGCCCAGGCGGGTCTTGAGGCGATCGCGGCGATCGTGCACCGCCGAGAACCGGCCCAGGCCCCGATCTAGGCGACCATCCAGGCCCCCCCAGCTAAACAGCAGGGTGAGGGCGGAACGGTTTTGTTGAAACTGGGTGGCATCCAGGGTTTCCCCCGCATCGAACAGGGCGGGCAGCGTGTTCTGGGTCAGTTCGCGGTAGGCCGGGGATTCCGCCACGGCGGCGTAGGTGCTGTCCTCGCGACCGCTGTTAAAGGCGCGGGCTCCATCGGCCCAGAGGATCATGCCGGGCAGATGATCTTCCTCCAGGAGCAACATGAGCTGGAGTTCTACCACCTGGGCGGTGGAGCCATTGATGCTGAAGTTGAACACCGTCAGGCCAGACTTGCCCAGGGCCTCCAGGCCGCGCACCAGGGCTCCAGGATCGACGCCACGCAGGGCGCGGGAGCTGCCCAAAATCAAAATGTCTGGGGGGCCTTCCTCGGCCACTCGCTGGCGGTAGAGGGCTAGCTTTTCATCAAAGAGGTCGTTATTGAAGCTGGGATATTGGGCGATCAGGTCGGCGATCGCGGGCGACTCCCCTGGATTCTTGACCAGAAAATCGCTGAGATTGCGCTCTGCTTCGCTGGCATTGCTGCCCAGCAGGGCCGCTCCCAGGGCATTGGGGCTGGAGGCGAGGTCCACGGCTGCGTTGCGTGGCGCGAGCGGCGGCACAAGCTGGCCCAGAATTAAGTCTGTGCCGCCCGCTAGCACCAGCCCCAGGGCGGCCCAAATGGCGGCGACCTTAAAAGAAGCCGCCTTAAAAGAAGCAGCAGGGGGGAAAGCCGCCGCAGGCTTGGGGGCGAGGGAGGCTGCACCGCCTGGCTCCAGGGGGGCAAAGAGCTGGGATTGGATCAGCAACTGGCCCAGGCGCTCTAGTCCCGGCTGGATGAGCTGGCCCAGCCGCCAATCGCGATCGCCCTGACCCAGGGCCCAGGGCGATCGCGCAGCACCAATGCTGTCCGCATCCTGGGTGAGCAGGTCGCCCCCCTGGGCCTCGGCCACCTGGAACTGGGGCGGCAGCTCACTGCGGCCCTCGCGGGGCACAAAGTCTCGGCCATATTGCCAGCGGGGCAGGGCCTGGCCCGCCCGGCGACCGTAGATGCGCAGCCCGGCGATTTTGGGCAGGCGGAGTTGGCGGATGTACGTGGCGATGGGCCGGGTGATGTCGCGCCGCCCTGGGCAGCGGGGGGCATCGCACATGACATGGAGCAGATCCCCTTTGCGCAGGAGCTGAACCCGCAGGCCGCCGGTCTTGAGCTGGGCCTCTAGGTCTGGGTTGAGCAGGCGGGTCAGCAAAAACCGAATCGCATCCAAATTGCCCTGTTCAGCCAGTTCCAAGCAGGTGGGCGCGAGGTCGCCATGTTCCGAGGCGGGCAGGGCGATCCATTCGAGGCCCTGGGCTGAGTTGGTGGGGGACGCACCAGATGCGGTGTCTCTAACGGCGGTTTCCGCTTCGAGTTTAGGGCTGGGTTTTGCGCAATGGATGACGGCGGCATGGATGCCCTGGGGGGCCAGGTCAATCAGCAGGGGCGCAACGTCATCGCGCAGGGCCTGGGCGGAGAGCGGCTGGGCGAGAGCAGCCTTGGCGGTGAAAAACAGGTTGAGGGTTTTGTTGCGCAGTTGCGATCGCACCCGCACCCGCTGGCCCTGAACTTGGAGGTGGTGGGCCACCAGCCGGGCAATGGCCTCATCATCGCCCCAGCGCGCCCACTCCCATTGCAGCTCCCGAGGCGAAGTGAGATCGACCCGCAGGGACCAATCCGGCTTGGACTCGCCCTTGACTTGGCTGAACACCGCAGCATCCTGGAAGCCTTCCAGAGCCAAGGCCCGCAGCCGGGAGGCCAGCAACTCGGCGGTGGCTGAGGCCTCCAGGCTGTAGGCCGCTTCGCACAGCACCCAGAGGCGCTTGGCATCGTCTAGGGAGACAGCCTGGCCCTCGGAGGTGATGGACTTGACCGCCACTCGCACAGAAACCCCTAAGCTGCTGAGTTCTTCGCTGAGATATCGAGCAATGGCATCGGGATCTCCCTGCTGGGCGAGGTACAGGGGGGATTCGATCAGGCTGTGGGTAGGGATGCTGGCACTGTCGCCCTGGGAGGTTTTGGGGCTAGGCGCTGCTCCAGCCTGGGCGGAGTCTGGCCTGTCTTTGGCTGGGGATGCGATCGCAGCACCAGCTTCCAGAGCAGGCTCGACCCAGTGAATGCTGCCGCTCTGGCTGGGGATGTCGCTCTGGCTAGAGACGTGAGCGGGATCCGCCAAGGCTGGCTGGGCCAAAGCTCCCTCTTGCTGCAACTGCTGGGTCAACCAACAGCGATGACGCTCTAGCTGGTTGAGATGGATCGCCCGGCTCCAGCGGGGCTGAGCCTCGCCTTTGTGGCGACCGTAGACATTGATGCGATAGACCGGGGCCGCTTCGGCCTTGAGCAGCTCATCCCCCGTTTGGGTCTCTAGCAGGGTCAGCAGCCGATCCAAGCAGACCAGTTCCTCTGGGCCAGTTTTGCGCTCTAGGAGGAGGTGGAGGGAATTGCCATGCTGCCGGGTTTTGGCGACCAAGCCGAGCTGCCCGAGCTGTTGACATAGCCAGCGGGAGAGGGAGCGGGGTTGGGTCTTAGGCTTGTTCAGGGTGGACTGGGCCATGCTGGGGACAAAGACGGGGCATTAAGGGATGGGGAGAGGCAACGGGAAAAACCTAAAAAAGCAGCGGCGGGGTCGCTGGGGAGAGCGCTTGGCGGAGGTGAACAAAATCCATCTAAACCGCAATGTTAGGATGGCCAGAGTACCGCTGCCAGGTGCCTGAAATGACCCTTTCCCCAGGGATTCCGATTGAGCTTAGCGCAGAACTGTTCGTTCTTGAATCAAACTTGTGCTTAGGGGCTGTTCCAGTTGCTCTGGGCAGCCCGCTAAATCAATCATAGCTGTCTCAAATTCGCCTAGGGCTTGGCCAGAATTTGGCCAAGGTTTGCCTAGGATTTGCCTACAAGTCACCCCAAACCAGTCACCCCAAACCAGTCACCCCAAACCCATCTGGAATTTGTCCTGCGATCGCCCCTGTCCCCAACCCTCGCTCCAATCTGCCCATGTTCTGCCCCCTCTTCCAGTCCGCTCACCAGTCCGCTCACCAGTCCGCCCCTGCTGCCTCTGCACCAGGCTCCACCGCCGTCCAGGCCGCTAGCCGACCCAGCGGCGCGATCGCCCTGGCCACCAGTGTTGCGACCCTGCCTCTCCTGGGGGGACTGCTGCTGTCCCGCTGGGCCTTGGATGGACTGGTGGCCCTCGGTGCTGCCAGTGAAGAGCGCTTCCGGGGCGATCGCCTCCCCCTGCTCAATAATCTAGATCAAGATTTGGCACCAGATCTGGATGGGTGATGGGCCAATTTCTAGCCAGCAGCGATCGAGCCAGGGTCAACGGTATCAAACAGCACTAAACTGCGATCGCCAAGGCTGGGCCCGTCAGCTCGGCGCAAGCTTGAGCCCGTAGATTAAGCATTGCAACGTTGGGCCTTGCGGCCCATCCCCTAAAATTATTCAGTAATCGTCAGATAGAGCCCGCCGCAATGAGCCCCAGCCTGCAATCGCCGGACGGCGCACTTCCCTCGGAATTGCTCGATGCTTCCCTGCCCCACTCCTCCACGTCTACCCAACCTACTGTGACCCCCAACGCCACATCCGCGACCGATTTGGCCCTGCGCCATCGCCTCAGGTTTGTTGAAGATCAGTGGGAAGCTGTGCTGCGACAGGAATGTGGCCAAGATCTCATCGATCTCTTGAGCCAGCTCAGAAACCTGAGTTCCCCCGAGGGCCAGGCTGAAACGGTGGAACAGGGGCTGCTGGAGGTGGTGGAACAACTTGACCTCGACAGCGCAATTCGCTCGGCCCGCGCCTTCGCCCTCTATTTCCAGCTCATTAATATCGTCGAGCAACATTATGAGCAGCAGCAGCATCGCGATGCCTATGAACAGGCTGAGGCTCAAAATCCCACAGGCCATGAGTCCCTGCTAGAGCGCTACTATCCGATTTCAGGAGCCACCCGAGACACGACTAGCTTTGAATCTGATGACACCTGGATGAATGCTCCGGAGGGGCGATCGCCCCCAGCCGTCCGCCCGAGACCTTCCGCACCCTGTTCCCCAAGCTCAAGCAGCTCAATGTCCCCCCCAGCCAAATCCAAGATCTGTTGGCCAAGCTGGACATTCGGTTGGTGTTTACGGCCCACCCGACGGAAATTGTGCGCCACACCATCCGCGATAAACAGCGGCGCATTGTCGGCGCGCTGCGCCAGCTCGACCAGCTAGAATCCGCCGGGGGCGTCGCCCATCCCGGCAAGACCTGGGAGGTGCAACTGCTGCGCCGCCAAATCACCGAGGAGATCCGCCTCTGGTGGCGCACCGATGAGCTGCACCAGTTCAAGCCCACGGTGCTGGATGAGGTGGACTACACCCTCCACTATTTCCAGGAGGTGCTGTTCGATGTGATTCCCGATCTCTACTTGCGCTGTCAGAGCGCCCTGGGGGAAGCGTTTAAATCCCTGAGCTTGCCCCGCCGAGATTTCTGTCGCTTTGGTTCCTGGGTGGGGAGCGATCGCGATGGCAACCCCTCCGTCACCCCCCAGGTCACCTGGCAAACCGCCTGCTACCAGCGGGGCATGGTGCTAGAGAAATACCTTAACGCCGTGAGCCAGCTCCAAAACCTGCTCAGCCAGTCCCTCCACTGGAGCGAAGTGTTGCCTGAGCTGCTGGAATCCCTCGAAAACGAACAGGCCCAAATGTCCGAGGTCTATGAGAACCTGGCCATTCGCTATCGCCAGGAGCCCTTCCGCCTCAAGTTGGCCTACATCAAACAGCGGCTGAAAAACACCCTGGAGCGCAATGAAAAAGTCCATAAGCTGGACATCCTCGACCAAGATCTGAGCGAATCCCAAGCGGAGATGATCTACCGCTCCGGCAGCGAGTTCCTTGCTGAACTACACCTGATTCAGCGCAGCGTCCAGGCCACAGGTCTCAACTGCTACGACCTGGAGAAGCTGATCTGCCAGGTGGAAATCTATGGCTTTAACCTGGCCCTGCTGGACATCCGCCAGGAAAGCTCCCGCCACGAAGCTGCCATCAATGAGATTACTGACTATCTCCAGGTTTTGCCCAAGCCCTACAGCGCCATGGATGAGGCGGAGCGCACGGCCTGGCTGATCCAGGAGCTGTCCAACCGCCGTCCCCTGGCCCCCGCCGAGCTGCCCTTTTCCGACAGTACCCGCGAAACCATGGAAACCCTGCGGGTGGTGCGCCAGCTCCAGCAGGAATTCGGCCCGGAAATTTGCCAGACCTACATCATCAGCATGTGCCAGGATGTCAGCGACATGTTGGAGGTGCTGCTGCTGTCCCAGGAGGCCGGGCTCTATGATCCGGTCACCGGCCAGAGCGGGCTCCAGATTGTGCCGCTGTTTGAGACGGTGGAGGATCTGCGCCGGGCACCCCAGGTGATGGATGCGCTGTTTTCCATGCCGCTGTACAACGCCCTGCTGAAGCAGCGATCGACCCGGCTCGAACCCAGGCTGGATTCCGCTAAGCTGGAGGCCGAGGCCCATTCTGTGAGCCCAGCCGGAGGCAGCCCAGCGGGCAGTTTCAGCCATTCAGCCAATGGTTCGGCCAGCAGCTCGACCAGCAGCAGGCCATCGCGTGATGCTGCTGCGAGCTTCCCGCTGCCGCTCCAGGAGGTGATGCTGGGCTATTCCGATAGCAACAAGGACTCGGGTTTCCTCAGCAGCAACTGGGAAATTCACAAGGCCCAAAAGGCTCTCCACCGCATTGCCAGCCACTATGGCATTGCCCTGCGAATTTTCCACGGTCGCGGCGGCTCCGTGGGTCGTGGCGGCGGCCCCGCCTATGAAGCCATCCTGGCCCAGCCCAGCCGCAGCATCGATGGCCGGATCAAAATCACCGAGCAGGGCGAGGTGCTGGCTTCCAAATATTCCCTGCCGGAGCTGGCGCTGTACAACTTGGAAACCATCACCACCGCTGTGATCCAGGCCAGTCTGCTCAACAGCGGCTTTGATGATATCGCCTCCTGGAATGAAATTATGGAGGGATTGTCGGTGCGATCGCGCCAACACTACCGCTCTTTGATTTACGAGCAGCCCGACCTACTGGACTTCTTCCACCAGGTCACGCCGATCGAAGAAATCAGCCAGCTCCAGATCAGCTCCCGCCCGGCGCGGCGCAAGTCCGGCAAAAAAGATCTCAGCAGCCTGCGGGCGATTCCCTGGGTGTTTAGCTGGACCCAGAGCCGCTTCCTGCTGCCCGCCTGGTACGGTGTCGGCAGCGCCCTGCAAAGCTTCGTGGATGAGCGACCGGAGCGCAATCTGCTGCTGTTGCGTTATTTCTATGACAAATGGCCTTTCTTCAAGATGGTGATTTCCAAGGTGGAAATGACGCTATCGAAGGTGGATTTGAAGATTGCCGAGCATTATGTCGATGAGCTGTCCCAGCCAGAGGACCGCGATCGCCTGCGCCGCGTCTTCGACCAAATTGCTGAGGAATACAACTTGACGCGCGGCCTCGTCCTCCAGATCACCCGCCACGATCGCCTGCTGGATGGCGACCCCAGCCTGCAACGCTCCGTCCAGCTCCGCAACGGCACCATCGTGCCCTTGGGCTTCTTGCAGGTTTCTCTGCTCAAGCGCCTGCGCCAGCACAAATCCCAGAGCCGCATGGGCATGGCGCGATCGCGCTACAGCAAAGGCGAGCTGCTGCGCGGTGCCCTGCTGACGATCAACGGCATTGCAGCCGGAATGCGCAACACCGGCTGAGCGCTCCGGCAAAAGCACCCCTCCAGCCAAACCTGCCCCTACCCTAGAAATATTGTCTTCCCCAGAAATAGCCCCAAGCAGCGGTCGGCCCCAGCGCCAGCCGCTTTTTTTTGCAGAAAATCGCTTTAATTAGGCATAATTCTGGCTTCATGGTTCTTGATAATCCCCACGGTTTAATCTGGGGACTGCCGTTGTGGAACTTTTTCCTGTAATCTACCGGTCCAATCTCTGTGTTGGAATGAGACTGTTGATGACATCGAGATCCCCCCTGATTCGCCCCCAAACTACCTGGAATAGTCGGAAAAAGCGCCCCTCGGCGATCGCCCTCGGCCTCGCCCTCGGCTTCACCAATTTTGGCTTCACGAACCCGGCCCAGCCCGCCGCCGCCAACTCCACCAATCCCCAAGCCTGCGTCCTCACCGCCCAGGAAATCACCCGCAAGAGCGACCTGCTGCGGGAGGCTGCCGAGGGCGATCGCAAGGCCCGCCAACAATACGACCAACTGCTCAAAGCCCACAGCGACAAACTCGCCAAATGCCGCCGCGACAACTGGCCCCAAAACCAAGCCCTCTGGCTGCGCCTCTACCCCTGCGACCTCAAGCCCGGCGTCCTAGAGCAGGTGCTCGACCAAGTCGTCAACCAAGGCTACAACCAGGTCTACGTCGAAAGCTTCTACAGCGGCAGAACCCTGCTCCCCCTCCAGGACAACGACACTGCCTGGCCCTCGGTGGTCACCAGCCGCGACCACAGCGATGCGGACCTCCTGGCCCAGGCCATCAAACAGGGGCGGGAGCGGGGTCTCAAGGTCTATGCCTGGATGTACAGCATGAACTTTGGTGCATCCTACGCCGCTGGCCGGGGCTCGGTCCTCGCCCGTAACGGCAAAGGCCAAACCAGCCTGGAGCTAGTCGCCGATGGTCCCCAGGCCTTTGTCGATCCCTACAACCGCGAAGCCCTGCGGGACTACAACAAACTGGTGCGCAAAATCGCCGCCCGCCGCCCCGATGGCATCCTGTTCGACTACATTCGCTATCCCCGAGGCAGCGGCACCGCTTCGGTGGCCGACAACGTCAAGGATCTGTTGATCTACAGCCCCGCCTCCCGCGAAGCCCTGATCAGTCGGGCGCGCAATAACCAGGGCCAGGAGCTAATCAGCCGCTTCATGGATCGCGGCTATGTCAGGCCAGACGACATCCAGCAGGTGATGAAAAAATATCCCCAGGAAGACCAGCCGATGTGGCAGGGGCGGATTCCGGCCAAGTGGGACAACAAAACCTCGATCAAACAGCGCCAGGAACAGCTCCAGCAAGAGCTGTGGCTGTTGTCCGTGGCCCATGCCTACCAAGGCGTGGTGGACTTCCTCAATCTGGCCATCCAGCCCGCCCTGGAGCTGGGCCTGCCTGCGGGGGCAGTGTTTTTTCCGGGGGGCAACCAAACCGTCGGTCGCCAGGGTTTTGATTCCCGGCTCCAGCCCTGGGAGCGGTTCGCGCCCCAGCTAGAGTGGCATCCCATGTCCTACGCCGCCTGTGGCACCACGAGCTGCATCCTTGATGAGGTCAAGCAGGTGCTCCAGCAATCCCCCGCTGGGGGGCGGGTGCAGCCCGCCCTGGCTGGGACCTGGGGCAGTTCCTATGGCAATCGGCCTTCCCTGGAGGCCCAGATGGTGGCTCTGGGATCGCTCTCTTCCCGCATCAACACCGTCAGCCACTTTGCCTATTCCTGGCAGCAACCCCAAAACGATGCCAACCGCAAAGCCTGCCGTCTGTGAGCGGCCCAGGAGGGCCTAGTCAAGCGCTTAGCCTGAAAATATACGACAAAAACATCCTGACTAAACCTGAGTGGACTGGCTAGATAGAATACCGAACTGGAGCTTTTCCGTAATGTTTCTTCAGTAAATACCTCAGGATTGGGAGAATATTGGGAGAATAGATTACAACTAAAGCCACGGCTTGGCGTTGCAATTCCAAGCGATCGCGATTCTCCATCTGCCCCGACCAAACCACCCTCCATCGCCCTTTAGATATGGCCCGCAATGCGGTAGCGCTTCAAGCTCAACCCATCACCTTGCAACGGCTATCCCAACAGATCCAGGCCACCGTTCATCCCCAGGGTCTCACCGTCCGCCTAGAGCGCCAAGGCCCCTGCCTGCGAGTCCACCTCCATGGCCCGATCTGTCCAGATCCACTGCTGGCCATGGTCACCCTAGAGCGGGAGCTCAAGCAGGCTCAGGTGCCCGAGATCGAGGCGGTTCAACTCCTGGGCTATGGACCGGGCCAAACCCAGGCGGGCTGGCTGGCCCTGGTGGATCTGGGCGGCTACTTTGCCCAGCTCTCCGCCCAGCCCCCCTCGGCTTTCCAGCTAGATCCGGCCCAAGCCTCCCGCCTGGCCCTGGAAGCGGAAGCCCTAGGGCCGATGCCTGGGCCATGGGCGAGGCCCACGCCCGAGCCAGCGCCCGAACCAGCGCCCGAACCAGCGCCCGAACCGGCCCCCATCATCCCCGCCACCGCTGCTCCCCTAGCCCAGCGGCAGGGGTTTGACCAGTACCGAGAATTTATTGCCAACCACAGCAGTTGGTTTTCCCCAGCCGTCAAGGCCAACCCCAGCCTCCACGCCGCTGCCAAACAGCGCCAGCATTATGCGATCGGCACCCTCTCCCACTACCTCAGCGATGCCCTGGCACCCGATGAGCAGCTAATCGACCTGCTGCCTGTACGCCTGCCCCACCGGGGGGCGGCGCTGATCTTCACCGATCGGCAGGTCATGGCCCTCTCCCAGGCCCATCGCCGCTTCCAGTCAAGGGTTCAGGGATTGCAGGTTTGGCGGGTGCCTTGGTTCGAGATTCGCAAGGTGGAAATTGCGCCGGATGCACTGCGGTTTCACTACGCCCGGACCGGAGCGCAGGACAGGGGCCGATTGCTGGGCAAAAGCCGAGAACGCTTTAGCTTTGAGCTCGAAAGCCTCCACCAGTTGCGCGAGATCATTCCCCGAGATGTGCCGCTGCGTTTGGTGCATCAGATTCCTGTCCAGGAGTATCCCTGGCGGGAAAAGCTGGGGAATCTGGCCCTGGTGGCGGGGGTGATGTTTGCGATCGGGTCGGGCTTTTCCGCGCTCAGCAGCGTCACTGCCCCCATGGCAAAGTCTCCCGGCCCTGGGGTGATGGCCCGTGGAGCGAGCCCTGGTGACACCTCTCCCTTTCAATCTCGCAGCCGCCCCGCTGAGCTGGCCCCAGATGGCTTGACTCCAAACGGTTTGACTCCACATAGCTTGCCTCCAGCCCCTTTCGCTTCCATCGATGGGGCACCGGCTGGGGTCGCGATCGCCCAAGAGCCTGGGGAATGTGTGCGGTTGTTCAATCAAGCGGCCCAGCCCCATGCCTATGCGACGTTTAACCCGGTGACCCAGACCCTACAGATCAACATTCAGAACCCAGCGCTCAGCGCACTCAGTATCAGCGAATTTGATCCGATGGCGGCGGCGATCGCCCAAGCGGCCCTCTCGAACTGTCCAGCCCCCCGGCATCACTCAGGTCCAGGTGGCCAGCAAAACCCACCGCTATGTGCAACGGAGGGCTGCGGTTTCCTTCTTACCCGGTCTGTCCTCTGGTCTATCTGCCGGTCTATCCGCTGGGTCACCCAAAACCGTGCAGCAGCGATCGCCCAGACCTTAATTTTCTGGCCCGGCCCTGGGAGCCTGCGCCGAGAGGCCAGCCTCGCACCCTACGGCCCCGAATCCTACGGCCCCGAATCCTACAGCCCCGAATCGAGCCATCCCTGGGAGCCAATTTCAGGAAGCCCGCTTTGGCAGGTCATGGCCGATTGGTGAGCTTAATCATGCCGTAGCTGATGGACAGGCTCAGCACCGCCACCGCCAGCCCCATGAGCTGCAAGCCTGTGACCTGGCTCAGGTCCAGCAGTATAATCTTCCGGGCCACGGCGGTGAGGGAAGTGACAATCACCAGTTCGAGCTGGACTTTGTGGTCTTGGAGATAGGCCGTGATGTTTTGCAGCAGCTCTAAGGCAATCAGAACCGAGAGAAAGAGGCCAAATATTTCTAGCAGCGCTTTGTCCAAAAACAGTGCTGGTTTCAGGAAGATATCGCCGAGTAACAACGCGCTCAAATCCCAGACCGAGACCAAAATCACAATCACCATGGCGATGGCCAACACCTTGGCAATGAAGCTCTCGAAGTTGGAAATGCCGAGGCGAAAGCCTTTGTCGCTCAAGAGGCGTTGTACGGCGCGGATGGGCCGACGGTGTTTTTGCATGGGAAATTTGAAGTCCAGTCCAGAAAGTTGTTGTATCCATAGGGGGGGCAGGGCCGCCACAGCCCTGGATTCTCTCAGGCATTAATGCTTTTAATGCATCAATCTCGCCTCGCCATTGCTCCTTAATGCCCCTTCTCAACGTCCTTCAAGACTATCGGATTTCGGGACGGGCCAGTCCTGGGCGGCTTCGCTTCCGCCGCTGAGCTGCCTGCTGTTGGTCAATCAACTGGCTCGGGTCATCCCTGGGCTGGCAGGATCCCTTGCCCACGACTCCCTTGGCAGGGTCAGATTCGCTAGCATAGGGACAGTCCCGGTTTCAGCCTCGATAGCGCTATCCGATAGAAGCATTTATGACCAATCTCAGTTTTCTCCAGCAGCATTATCCCGCCCTTTATCGGTTCGTGATGGAAGAGGAGGGACGCATTGAGCTTGGCCTCAGTGACCATGCCGATAGCTTTGCCGGTGCCTATGATCTCAGCGGGACGGTGTACCAGGGCTCGGCAAACTATGCCAGCTTAGAAGATGCCCTGATGGATCTTAACGCCGGGATTCAGGCTTGGTTTGAGAAGCTGGGAATATGAACGGCTCAGTATTCGAGCGGCTCAGTATTCGAGCGGCTCAGTATTCGAGCGGCATGGAAGGTAGCCCTCTAGCAAGAGGTCCGAGCCTACCGTTTCCCAGCGGATGCGCTCCAGGGTGAGGGCAAGATCCATCCGCTCAATGCCCAGGTCTGCGATCGGGCTGTAGCCCTGGCCCCCAACGATTTTGGGAGCAATGAAGGCCAGGATTTTTTGGATGCAGCCCTGGGTGATCGCCCTTGCTCCCAGCCTTCCCCCACATTCCCACAACACCGATGAGAGCCCCCGCCCATAGAGTTCCGCCATCACCGCCTGGGGTTCGAGCTGGGGGAGCTGCACCACTTCCACGCCGCGATCGCCCAGCCAAGCCAGCCTTTCCCCATGGAGCCGAGGCTCGCCAACCACCTCAGCGTCCGTAACCGGGTCAGCAGCCGTAAACACGACCGTCGCCCCCTGGGCCAAATCCCAAAGCTGGGCCTTTCGGGGCAAATCCAAACTGCGGCTCATCACCACCCGCAGCGGATTGTGGCTGGCTTGGCCGTGGGTGCCCAGGTTGGGGTTGTCCTGGCGGACGGTGTTGCCGCCCACAATCACCGCATCGCAGGCGGCCCGAAGCTGGTGAACCCGCTGGCGAGCGGCGGCCTGGGTAACCCACTGGCTGTGGCCACTGGCGGTGGCGATTTTGCCATCCAGGGTCATGGCATATTTGAAAATGCCAAAGGGTTGCTGATGCACCATGCGGTGGACAAAGGCTTCGTTGAGCTGCTGACAGGCCGCTTCTTCCACGCCGACGCTCACCGCGATGCCTGCATTGCGCAGGGCTTGGATGCCCCGACCGGCCACCTGGGGGTTGGGGTCCACCATGCCCACGACGACGCGGCCAACCTGGGCTTGGATCAGGGCTTGGGCGCAGGGGGGGGTGCGGCCCTGGTGGCTACAGGGCTCTAGGTTGACATAGGCTGTTGCACCCACAACAGAATGGCCTTGGGCGATCGCATCGCCCAAGGCAAAGACTTCTGCATGGGGCTGGCCCGCCTGGGGATGGAAGCCCTCGCCGATGATTTGGCGATCGCCATTGACCAAAACGCAGCCCACCATGGGATTGGGCGCGGTGCGACCCTGGGCCTGGCGAGCCAGCGTGAGGCAGCGTTGGATATAGTGGCGATCTAACAGGTCAGAATCTGGCAGATCAGGATCTGGCAGGTCAGGATCTGGCAGGTTGGGGTCTGGCATAAATCCCGTAGACGAGGGCGAGAGACTGGTTCGGGCAAGCCCTCTAGTGTTTGGCAAATCCCTTGGCCCGGCTGCTGGAGGGCAGGGTGAGGCAGTTGTGCAGTTCGGCCCGGATGGCATCGTGGTCCAGGTTTTGGCCAATGAACACGAGCTGGTTTTGCGGGGGCGATCGCCCCATTCCGTGTCGTCTAGGGTGAACCGCTTGCCGCTGAGGTGGAAGACATGGCGCTTTTCGCTTTCTTCAAACCAAAGAATGCCCTTGGCGCGGAAGATGTTTTCTGCCAGCTTGTTGTCGAGCAGGTACTGGAACTTGCGGATGGCGAAGGGGCGATCGCTCTCAAAGGACAGTGAGGTAAAGCCATCTATGGCGAGGTGATCCGCAGAGCCGTGATGGTCGTGGTCGTGATCGTGGCTGTCATGGGCATGGCTGTCATGGGCATGGCTGTCGTGGGCATGGCTGTCATGACTATGCTCATCATGCTCACAATGGCCATGGTCATGGTCGCAATCGCTGTGGTCTTGGTGCTCGCCATGGCTGGCATGGTCATGGCCTGCATGGTCATGGCCTGCATGGTCATGGCTTGACTCTTCTTTGCCGAAATACTGATCCGACTCAAACAGACCGACACTCAAAATCAGCGGCAGAGGGACTTTGCTCTGGGTAGTGCGCAAAATGCGAGCGCCTTCCTTGACATCCCGCAGCTTGACCTCCAGTAGATCCAGATCCGCTTCATCCACCAGATCGGTTTTGTTGAGAATTAACGTATCGGCGTAAAGAATCTGGTTGCGAGCCGCTTCGCTGTTGAACAGATCCAAACTATAATTCGCCGCATCCACCAGGGTGACGATGGAGTCAAGGCGGGTCAAATCCCGCAGTTGTGTGCCCAAAAAGGTCAGGGCTACGGGCAGGGGATCGGCTAGGCCCGTGGTCTCCACCACCAAGTAGTCAATCTTTTCATCGCGCTCCAGCAGACGGTAGACCGCATCCTCGACCTCGCCGTTGATGGTGCAGCAGATACAGCCATTGCTCAGCTCCACCATGTTGTTGTCGTCATCGTCGGTGGAAACAATCAGCTCGTTGTCGATGCCGATTTCACCGAATTCATTCACCAATACAGCGACTTTGAGCCCCTGCTGATTGGTCAAAATGTAGTTGAGCAGGGTGGTTTTGCCGCTGCCCAGAAAGCCCGTGATGATGGTGACCGGGAGGCCGCGCTGGCTGTCGTCCATGGCGGCGGATTGGATGGCGACGGGGCTGGAGGGGGCAGCGGAGGTCATGGCGAAATAGGGCGAGAGGGGAATGAACGGGGAAATGCTTGGACGCTGGTCTAGGGCTGGTCTAGGGCTGGACGATGGCAGCTGGGGCGATCGCAGCTCGATGGTTGGCGCTTGGGCCAGTTGCCCAGGAGGCGCTGCCCAGGAGGCGCTGCCCAGGGGCCAGTTTCCCAGACCTGGATCTTACCGCGATCGCTGGTCCCTGGGGAGCGCCCAGCTCGAATCGCCGATTTCCACCCCTGCCAGGCTTCACCAGTCAGACCTCCCAGTCAGAGCTCCCAGTCAGACCTCCCAGCAATTCCACTGATTTCAACGCAGGTTTTCATTTCGACAAACATATTTGCGTATAAATACTTGAATATTGCCATTTGTAACTGTAAATTGCGATTGAGGTTTATGTGTAACCGGCACTGTTCTCTAAAGGGGTGATAGACCAAATCTCGTAGTTGAAACCCACGGTTTTGCTAGCTTCCGGGAGGTATCATCCCCAAGCGAGACGGTGCCCCCATGTCTAAAGCCAGGGGCTTTACGCAAATTTTCGGTAAAATTGAAGCAGCGATCGCCCTCACAGCTTTCTGGGCCAGTTTTACCCAGTGAGCTGGCCGGGGTCGATTACCGTCAGAAATCAGCTTTACAGGTCAACCTTGGAAGAACCGATGTCCGTCGGGGGCTACTACAGCGACTCCCACAGTCCTGAACAGCGTCGGCGCTGGTATGACCCGGTGGCCGATGCCTATGACCTAGCGAGACCCCGCTATCCAGCGGCGATTTTGGATCGGGCGATCGCCCTGGCGAACCTCCAGTCGGGGCACCATATCTTGGAGATTGGCTGTGGGCCGGGCATTGCCACGCTGCCCCTGGCCGAGCGGGGCTTCCAGATTACGGCGGTGGAGCCCAGCGCCCAAGCCTGTGAGATTGTCCGCTCCCACTGTGTCGATTATCCCGCAATCAAGGTTGTCAATACGACCTTCGAGGCTTGGCCCCTGGAAGCACAAACCTTTGAGGCAGCCCTGGCGGCCACCTCTTTCCATTGGATTTCCCAAAACCAGGGCTATCCCAAGCTGAAAGCTGCCCTGAAACCCGAAGGCAGCGTCATTTTGCTGTGGAATGTGCCGCCCCAGCCCAGTGAGGCGGTTTGGCGATCGCTCCAGCCCGCCTATGAGGCCCATGCCCCCAGCCTCGCGCCCTACATCGATCGCCGCGAACAGCAGCAGCAGCTCAAGGCCCTGGGCGAACAGTTCGCCGAAGCGGAGGGCTTTTTCAGTCTGGGGTTTGAAAAAATTGACTGCTCCCTTGTCTACACTGTGGAAAATTACATCGCCCTGCTGCGCTCCCTTTCGCCCTACATTTTGCTCGAAGCCCCCCAGCGAGAGCGGCTGATGGCAGCCCTGGCGGAGCTGCTCGATTCCGTTTGCAGTGACGGTATCGAAACGTTTTATTTTTCGGCCCTCGAAGTTCTACAGCAAGGATGCTGATCCCCACCATGACGCTTCCCGAGCCTGACTCCCATCGTTTTGACTTGAATATGCCTGATTCAAACCTCCAGGATCCAAACCTTCAGGATCCAAACCTCCAGGATCCGAACAGCAAGGCCTACCGCCACCAGCAAGATCTGAAGAAACTGAAGCGGATTTATATTTCGCTGATTGTGGGGGGAATGGCGATCGGGGGACTGCTCTCCCTGGGCTTGATCTGGTTGTTGAACCATTGGGGGCTGACCCAGCGGCCTGGGTAGGCGGCGATTAAATATAGATATTTGGTATTAGCTATATTTAGCCGCATCTGGCTCTGTTTGCCATGCAAGCCCAGTTCTCTCTTCCCTGCGTTTTCTAAGCGCAGGCTTCTTGCCTCGGCTGGGTCGTCCAGAGCTTCTCCCAACGCTGGGCAGGCATCATCAGATGCAAGACTGTGCCACTGCTCAGGATTAGCTCCAGCAGCGATTGGCCCCGCAGCAGTTGCTGCTCCTGCTCCGCATAGAGGGGCGTGAAACGTTCCGTCGCCGCTGCTTCTTGCAGCGATCGCCCCTGGAGGGGATGGTTGGGGGTGATCAGGGTGCGATCGCCAGCCACAGTCCATCCTTGGCCGTATAGTCACCCAAAATTCGTCCGCCAATGGCCGCAGCGGCAAAGGCCGGAGCCGTCCATTCCGTCGGGCTAAGCACCATGTCAAACTCAAACACCTGCTGGATTTGCTGGGCAAACTTGGGCTCGTGAATCCGCACCAGCACCGGCAAATGGGGCACGATGCTCTTGGCCGTGATCGCGATTTCCAGATTGGTGGCATCATCACTGGTCACCGCCAGCAACGCCTCAGCTTTTTCTAAGTTGGCCATCAGGAGCATTTCCGTCACGCTGGCATCCCCCACAATCACCGGAATTTGGCGAGCCTTGGCTGCCTGCAAAAACCGGTTGTGGGAATTGGCCTCCAGGGCGACGACTTCTTCCCCCAGCGCCAAGAGCTGATCGACAATGGAAAAGCCGATGCTGCCCAGGCCGCAGATGATCCGATGGCCACTGTGGGGAATTCGGGTGGTGTTCCAGATCTGTTGGAGGTGGGTGCCCAGGATAAAGTCATTGAGCAGGGCATAGCAGATGCCGATCACCCCAGCGCCCACCAACATCATCATCGCGGTGAACACCTTGATCCAGGCCGTGGAATTTTCGGCCACCGCTTCCTGGCCCCCCGCCCCTGTGATCATCCCCACGGAAAAATACAGCGCATCTACGAGGGAGGTGTTGGGGTTGCTGCCGACATAGGCGGTGATGGCGACGCCGATGGTGGCCAGCAATGCCAAGAGCACGAGCATGATGGCGCGGCCGACATGGCGGAATTGGCGAAATCCCCGCTGGAAGTTTTGGAGGCGGCGCTGGAAGGACCATTGCACCGAACGGGTCTTGGGCAGCTCCGCCAGGATCAGGCGATCGCCCGTCTCCAGCCGCCTCCCCCCCTCGATCGCCATCATCAAATTATCGCTAGAGCGGGGAGATTCATAGGTCAACAACATGCGCTCCGGGTCATCCCACAGCTGTCTGAGGCTACAGCCCAGCCAGGGGTGGTTGGGGGCGATCGTCTCCGCCGTCACCGGCCAGACCTTGCCCAGCAAATTGAGCTGCCCGATCACCGGCTTTTGGATGGCGGCAAAGGCAAAGATCGGAGCGACTAAGGCCGGGACGCTCATGGAGATATGGTCGGGCAGGGTGCGATCTAGGCGCTCCCCCAGTTGTATATTAAACAGCCGATTGATAATGCGGATGTGGGGATTGAGCAGGCGGGCCTGGGTGAGGATGGCCAAATTCAAACCATCATCGGCACAGGCCAGCAGCAGTGTCTGGGCTTCACGGATCCCCGCAAACAGCAGGGTCTTTTCGGAGCGCAAATTGCCGACCACGATGTTGTCGCCGTGGGCGGTGGGGTGGGCTTCGCTCTGGTCGAGGGGAGATTCACTGATCCCCACCACGCGAATGCCCTGCTGCTGGAGCACTGAAAAAATTCGATAGCCTGTGCGGCCAAGGCCACAGACGATTACCTGGGGCTGCATGGGAAATGCTTGCAAAAGCGATACCGATGGGTGGAAGACCGATGCCTAGAAGACCAATGCCTAGAAGACCAATGCCTAGAAGACAGTGGCGGCATGGGACAAGAGGAGCCGGAAAGATGACCCGAAAAGTAGAGTAAGAATCGGCATTTCAAAGGGCGATCGGCCTATCCCATCAGACTTCGCGAACGGCCAGATTCCATCCCTGAAATCCCCCCTGAATATTCCTGCACCACCTATAGTCAGCCTAGAATTCACAGAAAGGATGTTTGCAAAGAACAAATACAGATTTCAATATGAAAATTGATGAAACGCAACTCTTCTCCCTGGGCCTGGAGCCCTAAACAGGCTGGCTTTTGCCGCTCTGGAAGCGGCCTTGGGGAAAGAACAGGTGCAAACTGGCTGGGCGAAATGGGTCAGGAAAAACGTGCAGCTTGAGCAGATCCGCCCTTTCCCGATCCCCTAGGCTCGAAGGGGTTGCGATGTCGAACGATTGCGGTGAACAACTCCCATGGTCCAGCTCCCAGTTCCGGCAAATTTGCCTCGCCACTGTACCTTCTCCCCCTCGGACTGGGCCATTCTCTCCCAGTTTTGGTATCCCGTTGCCTGGAGCCGCGACCTGGGGCGATCGCCCCTAGCAGCGGTGCTGTTGGATCAGCGGCTGGTGATTTGGCGCACGGCGGCGGGGATTTCCATTGCCAATGATCTCTGCCTGCACCGGGGCGTGCCCCTGAGTCTGGGCCAGGTCCAAGGGGATCAGCTAATCTGCAAGTACCACGGCTTTCACTACAATGGGGCGGGTCAATGTACCTTGATCCCCGCCAATCCCCAAGCGAAAATCCCCGCCCGGCTCTGTCTCAAAACCTACCCGGTGCGCGAAGCCTTTGGTTTGATTTGGACCTGTTTGGCTGGGGCGATCGCCCCGCCCCGATCGCTCCCTCCCCCTGCCCCCGTTCCCAGTCCAGTTCTCTGAATGGGACCACCCCGACTACCAGCAAATCCTGCCCGAGTTTGTGGAGATTGAGGCAGCGGCGGGGCGGCAGATGGAAGGCTTTTTGGATGTTGCCCACTTTGCCTGGGTACACCAGGAGAGCTTTGGCGATCGCAACAACCCCTACGTGCCCGAATACACCGCCAGCCCCACCCCCCAGGGCCTCGTGGCGGAATACATTAGCAGCGTCAGCAACTTCCCCAAGGGCCTGGAAGATCGCGCCCCGGCAGATTTTCTTTGGCGGCGGCTATTCGAGGTGTTTTTGCCCTTCACCGCGCGCCTGACCGTCAGCTTTCCCGGCGAAGGGCGACTGTGCATTTTGAATGCAGCCTCGCCGGTTTCGGCGCGAAAAACGCGGCTGTTCTGCCCCATCTGCCGCAACTTCGACCAAGACCAGCCCCTGGAGCCGGTGTATGAATTCAACCGCCAGGTCTTCAGCGAAGACAAAGCGGTGGTCGAAGCCCAGTATCCCGAGGATCTGCCCCTGGAATTGCGGGCGGAGTGCCACATCCAAGCGGACCAGACATCGATTCTGTATCGTAAGCAGCTAGGGGCGCTGGGGCTGGGGGAGGGATATACAGCCTAGGGGGGCTGGCTGGGGGAGGTTGGTTGATGCTGGGCCTTTACCGATAGGCTTCGGTTGGATCTGGCCGAGGACCGCTGGGCCTCGCGACGGTCACAAACATGCCCAGCCCCAGACAAAGGGCAATTACCGCTACTCCAACGGCGATGTCGGCCCGTCGCTTGGAGACTTTCCCAGGGCTTGCAGCTCCTCCAGGGCCGATTGCAGCTCGAAGGTGCTTTGCTGTTGGGCTTGGCCCAGGGTGGAGGATTGGATCATGTATTCAATCTTTTTGTCCTGGAGCTGTTGGGCTTTGCGCCGCAGGGCCTGGGCGGCTCGCTGGGTCTCTTTGAGGTGAATTTTTTGCTGTTTGATGTCCGCATCCATGCCGCCGACTAGGGCCTCGATCGCCCCCATGGCCTGGGCCGCGATCGCCCCCGGATCCGCCAGGGTGGCGATGCTGTCTTCGCTGCGGAATTGGGCCAGGTCGTAGGATTGGGGAATGGGGGCGGGCTGGTAGGTTTGGCGGTGGTTGCCAGGGATGATTTTGGCGGTGGGGGCGATCGCTGGATGCTCTCGAAAGTAGGGATCGTAGTAGGTCGAAGCAGCGGGGGAAGCCTGGGAGGGAGAGGTCATGGTCGGTGGGGAAACTGGAACTAACCGTTGAGGGGCGGGATTGGCAGCGGGAGGCGGCGCGATCGCGCCAGGCGGCTGCCAGCGAGGCTGAGCTTGGGGCTGGTGCTGCGGTCCTGGCCGTTGCCCCAGATAGCCTGAATTGGGGTAGCTTTGCTGGCTCTGGCTGGCTGGTGCCGGATTGGCTGCTGCGGGATTGGCTGCTGCGGGATTCGGCTGAATATGGCTTGGGGCGGGCTGTTCCGATGCAGCATGGTCGCGCTGGTCTAGGGCTATCCAGCGCTCGGCCAAGTCCATATTCCAATTCTCTGATCTGGACGTATTGATGCTAGATGTATCGGCCATAGATGTATCAGCATCTTCTCTGTTCGTATCCCCTCCATCGCCACTGGAACTCTCTGCGTCAAATGTCATTTTATTTACAGTCATATCATCCCCATCCAGCTCATCCGATTCAAACTCATCTGAATAATCAAACTCATCTGGGTCTTGGCTTTCCAGCTCCCCCAGGGGCAAGCTTTCCTGGGCGGCAACCTCCGGTTCTGGGGCTGTATCGGCTAGGCTTCCCTGCATTTCAATGTCGTCGATATATATAGCGATTCGCTGCTGTTCCTCTGCATTGAGCAGGGCCGCTTTGCCTCGGCCCTGGGAGCGGCCCTTGAGGGAGAGCTGGCGCATGGCGCTGCGGACGTGGGCTTCGGAGTAGCCGGATTGGCGGGCGAAGTCGCGAATGCTGAGCTTGGGAGCAATGGCAGGTTTAGAAGCATCAATCATGATCCGGTGAGTCCTCCAGAAATCGAGACTAGCGCAGACCACCACAGTGCTATGGCCCGAGGCCACTGCGCTTGATTAATTCTTTTGTACTATAGTTCAATCGTTCTGATTTGTCTATTCCTGAATGATTAATTGGCTTCAAAGGTGGCGCTGAAGCCATCCAGTTCCATGCAGGCTGCCACGAAGGTTTCAGCATCGTCCACATCTTCCATGTCGCATTCCATGATGCGCCGCTCATCGTCCTTCATTTTTTTGGTGATTAGCTTGATGTCGGGGTAGCGATCGGCGATCGCCCGAAACTCCTGGTTATAGGTTGTCCAGCCCACGGCAGAACAATTGATAATCACATGCCACATGGTCGATATTGCCTCTTCATCGGTCTCTTCATCGGTGCTTGCCGCGATCGGCTGTCCACCAGGATATCGTTTTGAGGGCCTGGGCTGGCCCGAATCTGGGCCACAGACCTAGGCGCGATCTCACTGTTCCAGTTGCTTGTACATAATATAGACATCCACCAATCCCTTGGAGGCGTGGCGAAACCCCTTGGGAATGGTGCCGACAATCGTGAAGCCCAGCCGCTGCCACAGGGTAATGGCCCGCTCATTGGTCGAAACCACAAAATTGAACTGAATGGCCCAAAATCCTAGGCGCAGAGCTTCGCTCTGGGAGTGCTTGCACAGGGCCGTGGCCACCCCCTGGCCCCGCGCCGCCGCCGCCACCATATAGCCACAGTTAGCCACATGGTCGCCCAAGCCCGGCTGGTTGGGCTTGAGATAGTAGGTGCCCAAAATCGTGCCGTCTTGCTCTGCGACGTAGGTCGCCAGGGGAACTTCGATCCAATGGTGGATCGCGTCCTGGGGCGAACTATCCGGCGCATAGGCATAGGTCTCGCCCTGGCTGACGATGCTGTGGAAGATCTGCCAAACGGCATCGTAGTCCGGGGGCTCGATCGGGCGGATGGTGAAGTTCATGGCGATGGGTGTTGCTGGACGGCGTTACTGGACGGCGTTACTGGACGGTGCCGCTGGACGGTCTTTATGGACTGACTGACTGCCCCCAAGGGATGCTGTCTATCATTCCAGGTACTGCCATTTCAGGCACTGTCATTTCAGGCACTGTCATTTCAGGCACTGTCAGAGAATGAGAAAATGACAACCCCAGCCCTTTCCTGGAGCTAGCCATCAGGATGACCACAACGATCCGACTGCCCCAAGCCGCCGACCTCGTGCCGCTCACCGACCTCTACAATCACTACATCCGCGAAACCACGATCACCTTCGACCTCGAACCCTACAGCCCTGAGCAGCGCCAACGACAATGGCTGGAGCACTATGCCCCCGCTGGTCCCCACCGCCTCTGGATTGCCGAGCGCCAGGGACAGGTTGTGGGCTATGCCAGCAGCAGCGCCTTAAATCGCAAAGCCGCCTACAGCACCTCGGTCGAAACCAGCATTTACCTTGCGCCGGACTGCCACCGCCAGGGCATTGGCAAGATGCTGTATGAGCAACTCTTCGCCTCTTTGGCAGCGGAAGACGTTCACCGAGCCTATGCGGGCATTACCCAACCCAATCTGGCCTCGGAAGCCTTCCACCGCAGCTTTGGCTTTGAGGCGGTGGGGCGCTATGGGGAAGTGGGGCGCAAGTTTGGCCGCTATTGGGATGTGGTTTGGTTTGAAAAAGCCTTGGCGCATTCCTGAGGCAAGGTTCGCGACTCTGGCCGTTTCTAACCTGGGGCTCTAAAATCTGGGGCTTCAAGGCTGTTCAAGAGCCATTTTGCACCACCGATCGCAAATTCTCTGGCAAGCCAATATCCACATGGCGACCCTCGGGACACAGCACATCCGCCCCCCCTGCGGCCCTGTCGTGTCCTAGGTGATGTGGCAATAGCTACATTTAGATACGGGCGCAAGACATGGTGAATGCCAGCAGATGTTGATGGACGTAACGAACCGATGCGGGATGCTGCCCGAGCGTCTACAGTGGTAAGGCTAGGCCCCCAAGTCGGTCAACAGCCAGTTGGTCAACAGCAAGTCGGTCAACAGCCAGTCGGTCAACAGGGCCGGCCTAAACTCGCGCCTTTTAAAATCCTTAAAAACGCGTTTTTTGTTGAATCTGTTTTTCTACTTTTCCTCCATCCTTGAATTTTGCTCAAGTCCCCTTGACCAACCTTCTAAGCTGCTGGACTCGTGCGAACCGCTGCGACGGCTAGGGACTAGCAACTTTCTTTTCTCGTTCAAGGGACCTAATTTCGGATGGAATTCACCGTTCAATGTGAGGCGCGCGACGCCAAAACCAAACCCAATGCTGTGCGACGTGCTGGCAGCATCCCCGCCGTGCTCTACGGCCATGATGGCACTAACGCGGTTTCGATCACGGTCCCCAACAAAACCGCAGAGGTACTGCTCAAGTCCGTCGCCGTCAACAACAGCATTGTCAGCGTCCAGGTGCCGAGCCTCTCCCTGGACTGTAAGAGCCTGCTGCGGGATGTCCAGTCTGACCCCGTCAGCCAAGGGTGCTTCACCTCAGCTTTTTTGCGGTTTCTGCCCAGTCCAGCATTCAGGTGACGGTGCCAATCCACCTCGTCGGCAAGTCCAAGGGCGTGGAGCTGAACGGCGGCACGTTGGAAGTCATGCTGTCTGAGTTGGAGCTGAGCTGTGCGCCTACGGGAATTCCTGAAACCGTGGAGATTGATATCACTGAGCTGAATGTGGGGGATAGTCTCCATGTCCATGAGCTGACCCTGCCAGCGGGGGCGGTTTCCGTGGGTGAGCCGGATCGCCTGGTGCTGTCGATTACGGGCAAGAGCACTGCGGCTGATGCTGATGATGAAGCGGAGGCTGCCGCTGCGGCTTCTGCTTCGGCGGCGGCGGCTCCGCCAAAGGTCTAGGGGACAGATAGTAGGGACGTTCCGCTGAACGTCCCACTAGGCTCGCCGCCACAGCCCTAGTAGATTGCGGCTTAAGTTTGGCTGCCCTCACCCCAACCCGATCCGGCTCCCCTTCTCCCGGCTGTTGTGTTTTTTGGGGGGGAGAAGGGGCTGGGGGATGAGGGCGGCTAAAGCTGACCCAGGAACTTACGCCACCGAGTACTAGTTCCGCCGCCACAGCCTGCCGATGCGTCCGCTGACTTGGCTGAATTCTGGCAGGCGCAGTTGGGAGGCCAGGAGGGCGAAGATGCCCAGGCCCGCTAGTCCCGGCAGGACCATGGTGATCAGGTGGGAGGCAAAGTTGTTGAAAGAGAGGAGGGCGGCGATCGCCTCCCGCAGCCAGAATGCCACCACCCCACAAACAAGGCTCGCCCCCAGGAGTCCGCTAATGGGTTTGAGCCAGCGCCCCAGGGGCAGGCCGTTGAGCCGCCCATGCAACAGCCACAGCAGCGCGCCCATGGAGGCGACATTGACCCCCACCGTGGCCAACACCAGACCCGGCGTCCCCCAATCAAACACTCGAATAAAGAGAAAATCGAGCAGGGCGTTCAGGAAAATATTCACCATGCTGATGCGAAAGGGCGTGGCACCGTCGCCCAAGCCATAAAACACCCGTACCAGCACGTCCCGACCCAGGTAGACAAACATGCCCACCGCATAGGCCATCAGCACCGAGGCGACCAAAATAGAAGCCTCTTCGCTAAAGGCACCGCGCTGGTAGGCCACCCGCACAATGGGGCCAGCCAGGGCGATCATCAGGGCACCGATGGGCAGCATGGCGATCGCCGTCAGCACCACCCCCTGGCGAATCCGATCCTTGAGCTCAGGCCAGTCCTGGGGATCCCGCAGGCGCGAAAACTCGGGCAAAAACGGCACCAGGATCATGTTGGAGAGAATCCCCAGGGGAGCCTGGACCAGCAGGTTGGCATAGTTGAGCGCCGCCACCGATGCCCCTGGATCGTCGAGGAATGAAGTAAAGAACATGTCGGTGTAGACATTGATCTGCAACATACCGGAGGCGAACAGGGCCGGGGCCAGCACGTTGGTCACGTCTTTGACCCCAGGGTCGCGCCAGTTGAACCGCAGCCGCAGATGGCCTAGGCCCTCTTGGCGCTGGGCCAGCATTTGGATCAGCCATTGCAGCAGGGTTCCGAGCAGGGTCGTGCCTGCGAGGACGATGCCGCCCAGTAGGGCATATTCTGGCTTGACGATGTCGCCGCCGAGGCTGGCGGCCAAGACCCCAATGCCGCCGATGATGGCGAGGCTGGAGAGCAACGGACTATGGAGGGCAGCCAGTACATGTCCGCCGCATTTAAGGCCCCGAAGCCAATGCCAATCATTCCGGCAAACCAGGCGATGGGGGCCATGATGCGGAGCTGTTGAATGGCGATCGCCCGCACCTCAGACCCCGACCCCAGCCCCGGTGCGATCAGGTCAATCAGCAGGGGCGCAGCCAGGACAATGCTCACCGTCACGACCAAGAGCACCAGGCCCACCAGCGTCGAAACCGTCTCCACCAGCGGAGCGGCATCTTTCTTACTGCGCTTGGCCAGGGCGCTGACCAGGGCGCTGTGGAACGGGCCATTGATCCCGCCTAGCAAAATCAAGAAGAAGCCAGGAATAATGCTGGCAAATTCGTAGGCACCGACCGCCGCGCCCACGCCAAAGGCAGCGGCGATCGCCATCTGTCGAACCAAACCCATGGCTTTGCTGAGCAGGGTTGCGATCGCAACAACTCCTGCAATCCCAGCGAGGGAACGCTTCCCCTCGGAGGGGGATTTGGCTGGGGATTTGGCTGGGGATTTGGGTTGTAGATCGCTCAGGGGAGATGGAGACTCTTCAGGCACAGTCATAGGGGGCGACAGGGACGGCCTCAAGTATAAGGGGGCGTCATCATCTCGGCGCAGCTATGCGCTCCCCAGAATATTGAGGGGTGCTTCCCCCCCAAAAAACACAACAGCCGGGAGAAGAGGGGGCCGGATCGGAGTCCCTCTCCCCTCGTGGGAGAGGGATTAGGGAGAGGGGGGCAAAACTGATGCCCGAGCCTACTAACCATGCGTTGATTCCAGCGCTGAAGCCAATCGGCCAGAGTTCCACAACAGCGGACTTGGCGATCGCCCAATCCTAGGGCTGATGCTGGGCCGAAATGCTACGGTAGAAGCCCCAGCCCTAGGTCTGCATCGCCCCATGCCCCGCCCAAACTCAACCAAGCCCCCCTCCAAAACCACCACCCAGCCCCTCGCCAGTCCCCCCACCGATCCAGCAGCGCTGCTCTACCCGTTTGCGCCCCTACTGCCCGGCATCGTCCGCAACCGCTACAAGCGCTTCTTCGCCGACATCGAGCTGGCCAGCGGCGAAACCGTCGTCGCCCACTGCCCCAACACCGGCCCCATGACCGGCCTCTACGAGCCAGGCCGCCGGGTCATGGTCTCCCAAAACGACGACCCCAAGCGCAAGCTCAAATACACCTGGGAGCTAGTGGAATGCAACGACAACGGCGCTCCCGTCTGGGTGGGGGCCAACACCGCCCTGCCCAACCGCGTCATGCGCTGGGTGCTGGAGAATAAGCTGATTCCCGAACTGGGCGACTACCGCGATATTCAAAGCGAGGTCAAGTATGGCACTGATGGCAAAAGCCGGGTGGATTTTGTCGTCCAGGGTCCAGACCGGCCCATTTACATCGAAGTCAAAAACACCACCTGGGTCGAGGGCAGCTTGGCGCTGTTTCCTGACACCGTGACCACGCGGGGGCAAAAGCACATTCGAGAGTTGCAGGCACTACTGCCGGGCTGCCGGGCGGTGATGGTTTATTTCATCAATCGGGGGGACTGCGATCGCTTCTCCCCCGGCGATCAACGCGACCCCAAATATGGCGAGCTGCTGCGCGCAGCGGTCCAGGCGGGGCTAGATGTATTGCCCTGTAGCTTTGATGTATCGCCTGCGGGGCTGCGCTATCGGGGGTTGGCTGAGCTGGTGCTTTGACGCTCTCCCCCCAACCCTGACGGGTATGGTCGGAGATTCCTGTTTCACAGCCTCTTAACTAGATGCAGCACTGTGACTACACCCCCGTCAGACCGACGACCCAGGCAGTTTGGTTTTCAGTCCACGGTGCGCCCCACCGCAGACTTTGAACAAGTACAAATCGAGTTTGATATGTT
>JAAUQQ010000354.1 GCA_012032745.1 Synechococcales cyanobacterium RM1_1_8 | reverse complement strand
GCTTTCCAGGTCTTCGCGCAGCAGGCTCTTGGACACCTGATCTTCCGGGGTTTCGCCATCGGATTCGATGAAGTCGCCCAGGCGGGAGTCCTCTTCTTTACCGATTGGCGTTTCCAGAGAGATAGGCAACTGGGCGGATTTGGCGATGAAGCGCAGCTTCTCGATGGTCATTTCCATGCGAGTGGCAATCTCTTCCTCGCTGGGCTTGCGGCCCATTTCCTGGGACAGCATCTTGGTGGTTTTCTTGATGCGGGAGATGGTTTCGTAGAGGTGGACCGGCAGGCGAATGGTGCGGGATTGATCGGCGATCGCCCGCGTGATCGCCTGGCGGATCCACCAGGTGGCATAGGTGGAGAACTTATAACCCTTCTCGTGGTCAAACTTCTCCGCAGCCCGTATCAAACCCAGACTGCCTTCTTGGATCAGATCCTGGAAGGACAGTCCCCGGTTCATGTACTTCTTGGCGATGGAAACCACCAGACGCAGGTTGGACTGCACCATCTTTTCCTTGGCTTTGCGGCCCAGGTAGAGGCGACGCTGGAAGGCGGGCAGGGCCATTTCCATGGCTTCGGCCCACTCGTTGTCGTTGGGCTCACGCTCTAGCTGTTCTTCGACGCTCTCCCGGACGCGCTCTAGCTCCAGCAGGTCGGCAATTTTGCGGGCCAGCTCGATCTCTTCATCGGCTCGCAGTAGGCGAATGCGGCCAATCTCCTGAAGGTACAGGCGAATGGAATCTTCGGTGTAATGCTTCTTTTTGGCTGCGGTCTTGCGTTTCGCAGACTTGTTCTTGGCATCCTTGCGCCGAGGGCTTCAATTTTGTTATCAAAGCCTTCATCATCCCCTGGGTCTGTTCCCGAGTCTGTCCCTAGGTCTGTCCCTAAGTCTGTCCCTGCATCCGTCTTCGACTCACCGTCCTTTGCGGCTTTAGTCGCAGCGGCTTTAGATTTAGTTTTCGTCGATTTCCGCTTGGCGGCAGTCGCTTTTTTCTGGGTTGCGGTCGATTCAGCTAACTGCGCTTCCAGCTCTGGGGCAGAAGTCACTAACTCTTGGGCCTGGGTCATGCTGCGTTCCTCGTTCTCCTTTAAGTTGAGTAGAAGACTTACGGTGCGATCGCCCTCGGTGGTACGATTGCACCAGTCATACTTAGAGCCTCAGCGCTGGACAGACTAGACATTCATCCCAGTGATTCAAATCGCGTGACTCACATCGCGTGATTGACGGGGCTGGATGAATGACATTTTGAATAATGGTTCAAGCTGCTCAGCGGGAATACTCTGGTGTTATCTGGGGATAACCGAACCACGCTTATGTGAAATCACGTTTGACTTTGCGGTGGTTTTACGATTGTAGCTTTTCTCACAAAAGTTGCACTCCCTCGGAAACAATTTAGCGGCAGTCCAGTCTGGGCGTCATGTTTAGGCTGAATCCCCGGTACCGCCAAGACTTCCCAGCGCACCTCCTGGCAGGCCTTCCAGCCAAAGCAGCCCAGACAGACTGTCCTGGAGCTGGGCGAAATGCAGGGGTTGATGGGGCTGTGGAGCCCAGGGCGCGATGTTCCCAAGGCCTGTTTAAGGCGCGATCGAGAAGCTTGGCCGGGGATTTGTCATGGGAGTTAACAGCGGGCTTGGCAGCGCCTAACCCGACTGGAGCTTCGCCCATTGTTGACCACCCGTGACTGCTCACCCGTGACTGCTCACCCGTGACTGCTCCCTACCCAAGGTAAATCAACTTTGGAAAGGCTGGGGGAGTCTGACCAGATTCTTAGATTTGCCCTGGAATTTACCCAGAAACGTGCCGGGTGATTTAATCCAGAATCCCGTTAGGGTGCGGTTCTGGCCCTGGCAATCTGGGCAAACGCCGCCATTCCCGAGGGGGATCCAGGGGAAGCAAGGGGCGATCGCACCCCGAGGTGCGATCGCTAGACCTGTCGCCCAGCCTGGGCTGTGGGAAATAGATAGATTCGATGCCCCAAGGGGCAAAGCCAGATGAAGCGGTTGGGGGAGACAGCATCCTGATAGCTTCATCATGCCCCGATTCCTGAGTGGGTTGTTCATCAAACTACAAAAATGGCTCAGGCTTTGCGAGGGTTTGAAGCCTTTGAGAGTTTTTTTAGGGCCAAAGATTAAAAATCAGCCCCAGCCCTCTCCCAGGAAGCTGGACCCAAGCCGCCTAGAGGTCGCTAACCGCCGCCCTAGGGGGCTGGGGCTCGGCTCGGTCCAGGCCGACCCCCGAGGCAGACCCGACCTAGCCAGACTTCGGAAAATTTGCTAATCAGCCTGAGCCGTTGTTGGGAAATTCAGCTTTTTTGACCCCCTGCTGAAATGAAGTTGGAACATCGCTGGAGCTGGGGCCGGTGGAGCCTAGCTGGATTTGGGGCTGGGGGATGAGGGTGACTTGGGATGGCATGGAAACCTATGCCTCGCTGTACTAGCTTTGGGATTCCGGCTTCAGCCACAGGGCCGCGACCAGGGCCGGGGTGCCCCCGATCCAGCCAATCACCAGCCAGCGGGAGAGCTTGCGCCCCTTGCGCTGGGCGGTGAAGGCTGCCAGGGTGCCGATCGCAAAATGAAGATTGAGCAGCAGGAATGCTGTTGTTGACTCAGGCAGGCCAAACAGGGCAAGGGTCATCTGGATTGCATCTGGAGGTGAGGGTGAGGGCGGCCAAGCTGATAGCCAAATTATGTTATGGCCAGGCTGGGCGGTGATTTAGGCCAGGCGTTCTAGGCTGGGCGCTTCGGGGGTGACGCTGCCCTGGGCCAGGGTTGGGGAATTGCGCGGATCCAACACATCCCGCAGCCCATCCCCCAGCAAATTAAACGCCAGGACCGTCAGCACAATCAGCACCGCGGGCGGCCAAATCAACCAGGGCTGCAAGACAATAATCGATGGATCGCTAGCCACCGATAGCATATTCCCCCAGGAGGGATCCGGCTGCTGAATGCCCAGGCCAACGATGCTCAGCACCGATTCGGTGACGATAAAGCTGGGGATGGACAGGGTCGCCGCTGTGATCACATAGGTCAGGGTCTGGGGCAAAATGTGCCGCACAATAATGCTGAGATTCCCGGCCCCCATGGCCCGTGCGGCCTGGACATAGGTTTGGCCCTTGATCGACAGCACTTGGCCCCGGATCACCCGCGCCAGTCCGGCCCAGTTGATCAAGGCCGTGATCACAATAATGAGTAAAAAGCGTTGGGTGCTGCTGAGTCCGGCGGGCAGCACGGCGGCGAGGGAGACGAGCAAATAGAGGCTGGGGATGGTCATCAACACCTCTGCAAGGCGCATCAGCACCGCATCGATCCAGCCGCCGAAGTAGCCCGAAATGCCGCCCACGAGCATTCCCAGGGGAAAGGAAACGATGACGCCGAAGAGGCCGATGAACATGCTGATGCGCCCACCGTGGAGCAGGCGGCTGAGCTGATCGCGGGCTTGGTCATCGGTGCCCAGCAGGTTGAACTGGGCCGGGCCGGTGGTGCCGAACAGGTGGCGGTCCGTGGGAATTAGGCCCCAGAATTTGTAGGTTGGCCCTTTGGCGAATAGGCGAATGGGCGACGGTTGGCTGCGGTCTACGAGGAGGGGGCGATCGCCGGTCTCCAGATCCACTGGCCCCTGGGTCGTGGGATAAACATGGGGGCCAATCCAATTCCCCCCGGCATCGCGCAGGTACACCGGCGTGGGCGGCAGCAAAGACCCATTGGGTTGGGAGACATAGGGATCGTAGGGACCGACAAAGCCCGCAAAAATCACCGCCGTGTAGAACGCAATCAAAATCGCCGCACCGATGCGGGCTAGGGGATTGCGCTTGAGTTGCTGAAGGGGTTGCCGCCAGGCCATGGTTGAGGTTGGGCTACTGTTCGCGCTGTGGATGATGCCAAGTGATGCCAAACACCTTAACGCCAAATCAGCGCCAAATCGCATCGGCCACGCGGCAAACGTCCCGCATTTCGGCCACGTCATGGACTCGCAGGATATCGGCACCGCTGGCGATCGCCCCACAACAGGCTGCCGCCGTGCCCCAGACCCGCTGCTTTGGGTCGGGCTGGTCGAGGATCTGGCCAATGAAGCTCTTGCGGGAGGGCCCCACCAGCAGCGGATAGCCCAAGGCCCTCAGCTTCGGGAGCTGCCGCAAAATCTCAATGTTTTGCTCGTAAGTCTTAGCGAAGCCGATGCCGGGGTCAAGAATGATTTGCTCCGGCTGGGCTCCCGCATCGATCACCTTTTGGGCCTGAGCCCCTAGGCAGGTAACCAGCTCCCCCATGAGGTCGCCGTAATCGGTCAGGGACTGCATGGTTTCCGGGGTGCCGCGCAGGTGCATGAGCACGATGGGGCAGTTGAGTTCGCCGGGGAGCGTCAGCATCTCGGGCTCGTAGGTGCCGCCGGAGATGTCGTTCAGCCAGTTTGCACCGGCGGCGATCGCCGAGCGCGCCACCGCCACCCGCGTCGTATCAATGGAAAGGGTGACGCGGTCACTGACATTGCGGCAGATGGCCTCAATCACGGGAATGGTGCGCTCCAGCTCTTCTTCTAGGGAAATCTGGGCCGCGCCGGGCCGGGTGGATTGCCCGCCGATGTCGAGGATATCTACCCCGGCTTTGACCATGCGTTGGGCTTGGGCCACGGCAGCCTCGACGCTGTTGAATTGGCCGCCATCGCTGAAGCTATCCGGCGTGACGTTGATGACGCCCATGAGGTAGGTGCGATTGCCCCAGCGAAAACTGGAATCATCTGAGGTGAGTTCCGAGACAGCCATGGGGAGTTGATGCCAGTTGAATGGACCCGGTGACATCCTCCCGACGCTCATCCGAAGCGGATAGAGCGCGGGCTTCCCAAGATCGCTCTTGAGGTTTCCTGCTTCATCGGGGTTCCCAGGCAACCTTCCTCCACAGGCAGTATCACCGTCTGTCCA
>JAAUQQ010000353.1 GCA_012032745.1 Synechococcales cyanobacterium RM1_1_8 | reverse complement strand
GGGGTTGGCGCGGGGTTGGCGCGGGCGGGCGGAGCTGGTTGGGGCGGGGATCTTCAGCGCCATGCCCACCCGCAGGCTGCGGCTATCGGTGATGCGGTTGAGCTGGGCAATTTCCGGCCAGCGATCGCCCTGGCCCAGGGTTTTGGTGGCAATTTTGATCAAGGTATCGCCGGACTGGACGATGTAGCTATCGAACTGGGGTGGCTGGGGCTGGGGTTTGGTCGGCTGGGGCGCGGCCACGGGGGTCACCGGAGGCAACTTCAGGATCATCCCCGGTCGCAGATCGCTGGCCTGGGCGATGTTGTTGAGCAGGGCAATTTCGCGCCAGCGATCGCCATTCCCCAGGGTCTTGCGGGCAATGGCAATCAGCGTATCCCCGAGCTGGACCACATAGCTGGCCTGGGCGGGCGTCGGCTCTGGCCTAGCGGGCTCTGGTTTGACGGGTTGGGGTTTGGGGGCGATCGGGGCGGGGCTGCTGGGCCTTTGGCCTGGGATGCGCAACACTTGGCCGACGCGCAGATCGCTGGGGCTTTTAATTTGGTTAAGTTCGGCGATTTCGACCCAGCGGTTGCCATCGTTGAGGGTCTTGCGAGCAATGCCGATTAAGCTATCCCCCCGCAGGACGGTGTAGTCCCAGCTCAGGGGCTGGCGGGCAGGGGTTTCGGGCGGGGTGGCGGAGGGCTTGGCGGCGGAGGGCTTGGCGGCGGGGGCAGAGACCGGGGCGCTGCTGGCGTTATTCAGGGGGGGCAGCTTGAGCCGGGTGCCCACCTTGAGGTCGGCGGGGTTGGTGATGTTGTTGCGCAGGGCGATTTCGCGCCAGCGGCTGCGATCGCCCAGGGTCTTCTGGGCAATCGTCATCAGGGAATCGCCACGCAGGACGGTATAGATTCGCTCACTGGTGCTGGCGCTGGATTCTGGCGCTTTTGGGCTGGGGGCGGTGGTCGCACTGCTCGAACCAGCCAGGGGGATGGCTGGAGCGGTGACGGGCCTGGTGATGACGGGCCTGGTGATGGGATGATTAGCCACGGGGGGAGTCGTCACCGGCAGGGGCAGTTTCAACACCTGGCCAACCACCAAAAACCGGGGATCGGTGATGTTGTTGAGCACCGCAATGTTTTGCCAGGCGGCCTCGGTCTGGAGCTGTTCGCGGGCGATGCGCCGCAGGGAGTCGCCGGTTTGGACAGTGTATTCCGTGATCGGAATTTTGAGGGTTTGCCCTACGCGCAGTTGACCGGGATCGCCCAAGCCATTGAGCTGGGCAATCAGCCGCCAGGCATCGCCCGTGCCCATCCATTGGCGGGCAATGCTGATCAAGGTGTCACCGGTTTTGACTTGGTAGAGCTGCATGGGGCGAGGGTGGCAACCGAGGTTGCATTGGGGGGCAATTAGGGGGTTTGGTTGAGCCGGGGCTGCCAGTCGGCGATCGCCGCCTGGGCAGCGCCATAGGCGGGCATATCGGGGGGGACAAGGCGGGCAGCGGCGATCGCCAAACCGAGCTGGTTCTGACTCGCCCGCCGCTGGGCAATCTCAAAAATACTGTTGCTCCACTGCTGCATGAGCTGCTGGGCTTCGCCGTGCTGGGCCGTGCCACCGGGAATATTGCGGGCGATGCCAATGGCTCGATTGAACGAAGAGGCCTGGTCGGGCCGCACCACCTCCCGCGCATATTCAAGCTGGGCGGGCAATTGCCAGCGATCGATGCCCCGCTGGGCAGCGGCATGGCCCGGCAGGTCGCTGGGCACAAGGCGGGCCGTGGCAATGGCATCTAGGTATTGCCCGGCGCTGGCCCGCTGCTGGGCCAAGTTCAACACCTGCTGGCTCCATTGGGCCATGGTTTCGCGGCTGCGGCCATAGCTGGGATCGCTGGGGGGGATTTGGCGGGCGAGGGCGATCGCCCGATTGAGCGAAGACGCCTGGCCCGGCTGCACAAGGGCTTCGGCCTGGCGGAACAGCTCTGAGGCCTGGGGCTGGGGAAGCTGGGGCTGGGGGGGTCGAGCCATTGGCCAGGTTGCGATCGGCCAAATTGCGATCGGCCAAATTGCCATCAGCCAAATTGCCATCGGCAAACTCAGGCCCCTGGTCCCTGGGGCGTTCTCCAGCGGCGGGGCTGGCGATCGCAGCCGCGAACGGGGCCAAGGCGCGATCATCACCTCGATCATTCGTGCGATTGCTCAGGCCGCCACCGCCATTATCCCCCGGCTGGGCTGTCGCTCCGCTGGAGTTCGGCCCTGCTTCTTCGCCTGGGGTCGGGGCAGAATTGGCATTGCCCTCGGAGGGGGCGTTTGGGGCTGTTCCGTTGGGGGCTGCTCCATTCGAGGTGGTTGAGCCATTTGGGCGATCGCCCTTGTCCGAGGGCTCGCCGACTTCACCGCCCCCCATGGGATTGCCGCGAAATAGACCCAGCAGGGAGAAGGCTACCAAAGAAACAATGCCCAGGGCTGCCAGGAGGCGCAGGCTGAGCCAGCTCGGTCTGCCACTGGCTGGGACGGGGGCAGCGGGGGCAGCAACATCCTCATCATCCAGCTCAATGATCGGAAAACCTTCGAGAGCCGGGCGGGAAGCGGTTCCGGTCGCCGTTCCGGTCGCCGTTTCAGCAGCCGTTCCAGCAGCCGTTCCTGTCCCTGAGCCAGCCTCCCAATCCAACGCTCCCCCCAGGTCGCTCGCCTGGGGCTCCACATCAATCTCGATCGCTGCGGAAGGGCCGTTCCAGTTCCAATTGGGATCGGGCTGGGCTGGGCCGACTGGAATCGGCTCCGGCCCAGGGCTGTCCCCAAGCGGGCTGTCCCCAAACAGGCTGTCTCCCAATGGGTCGTCGAGACCGTTCCCGTTGCCGCCGCTGTAGTCATAGCCAGGGTCTGGAATGGGTCTGCTGGGCGAAACGATCAGATCGATGGGGCCGCCGCTGGCCTCCCCAGGGCCTGCAATGGGAGCATCTCCAGTGGCAGCGGCGACGCTGAGATCCGCCCAATGCCAATCGGTGCCGTCTCCCCCATGGCCGATGCGACCGCCGCCCAAATCGGCCTCGCCATTGGAATCGGTGCCGGGAAGGTTGCTAAAGCCATCGCCAGAACCATCGCCAGAACCATCGCCAGAACCATCGCCAAAACCATCACCGGCCATGCCGCTGGAGCCGTCGTCCAAACCGCTGTCCAGGCTGGATGGGTCTGGGCCGAAATCTTCTTCCCAAGCGGAGGCATAGGGATCGATGCCCAGGGCCAGATTATCTGGGACGAGATCCTCGGGTGACGATGCAAAACCATTCATGGAGCCATTCCCTGGGCCATCCCCCTGGCTATCCCCCGCCTCGCTCGCCATCGCCCAAGCCCAAGTGCTGGCAAAATCGTCGCCATAGCCCTGGCTGACATCGGCGGGGTGGTTGAAGTCCAGGGGCGTGCTGTCCGCTCCAGGGGCTCCCACCCCTGGAGCCCCCACCGCTGAAGCCCCCACTCCTGGGGACAGCACCGCCGCACCGCCGCTTCCATCATCCATGCTGCTTCCGTTGCTGCCACCCAGCGCCTCTGCTCCCAGGGCGATCGCCTGGACCTCGGCTTGGCCATTACCCGCCTGAATCCCACCCGCCTGAATCCCACCTGCCTGCACGAGCGTTGTCGCGGCCACTTCGCCCAGGGGTAAGACATAGTCGCCAATCACCACGGGCGTTTGCTTGGGCCGCCAGTAGAGCGCGCAGAGTTCGGCGAGGCGATCGCCCAGTTCCGGGGCGATCGCCTGGAGGGAGCGGCTGCCGCCGGGCTGCTGGCGCTGGCTACTGTGCAGCACCTCCAGCAGGCTGGCGGTGAAAAAGCCCTGGCGCAGGCCCGCTGATTCTCGCGAAAATTCCTCCGGCGGCTGGCAGGACAACAGCGTCGCCAAGCCGGGAAACTGGCGATTGTATTGAGCTGCAAGCTGGGCGGTGTAGGCCCCGGCGGGTTCCGGCTGGCTGCCCGCATTGCGGTTCATGTCTAGGGTCACCAGCACCCGCCCCGACGGCACCTGGGCCAGCAGGCCATAGATCGACTTGAGCGCAATGCCCGTGGCCTGGGGCTGGGCCGGGTCGCTGTCCACAGCCATCAAATAATCCTCCCCTTCGGCATGGACCCCGTAGCCGCTAAAAAACACCCAGAGGGAATCATCTGGGCCGAGGGCGGTGGTGACGAGGGCCTTGAGCCACTGGGCGATGGTGGCCCGCTCGGGAAAGGTCGAATGGCCCTGGTGGAGCGCCGAGGCGGGGGTCAGCAGCAGGCAGTGCTCCGGCGCGGTGATGCCGGAGTCGATCAGATGGCGACAGAGGGCTTCGGCATCCTGCTGGGCATATTGCAGCGATTGAAAGGCGCGGTAGGTGTTGATGCCGATGGCGATCGCCCACTGTGTAGCCATGGGTCAAGGTCTCTGGTGGAGGAGCGGGGTCAGGGTAATTTATTCATCTAAGGTTTTACCGGAAAATTCTCAGATCGACCTTGAATTTTAGGAATGAATTTCAGAAATTTCTCTGTCAGTAGAGATATCAAGTCTGGATCTGAGCAGGGATTCCTCAAGTGGTGAGGGATGACGAGGGGCCAGGGAAGACACTATGGCTGGGGCTCTAAAACGATACAGGCTGAAGGACTCGCATGATGGGGCCTTTGCTCGGACTTTCGCGGAGTCTACCGTGTCTTTTTTAACTTCAACCCTCCGCGCTTGTCCGAGGGGAGGGGGCAGGCTTTTTCTGGGGGCAGGCTTCGCCTTGATGCGATCTTGAAGTTGGGGCAGGCGATCGCTGGGCTCCTCCTGCCGATCCTTTGGCCTGGCTCCATGCCTAGGCTAAGCCCCACAAAATCCCCCCGGTTTGTTAAAACAGTCCAGTGCATCCCATTCGCCACCCCCCCAACCCCACGGCCCTCCTTCAGCGATCGCGCCTCCCCCACCCATCCCCCAA
>JAAUQQ010000352.1 GCA_012032745.1 Synechococcales cyanobacterium RM1_1_8 | reverse complement strand
TGGTGGCACTAGCCTCCTACTTGCCTACGTCCACGGGAAGGCTGATGCAATCTTCAAGCAGCGATCGCCACCCTAGAACAATGCCGTGCCCGTCAGCCTCAGCGAAAGCCTGAGCCGCAATCGCACCAACCTCGACAATCTCAAAAACCAAAAAACGAACCTCTCTACATCCAATACAAAGACATTGCCCAACAACTCCGCAACCTCGAAGCCCAACAGCGCGATCGCATGACCAGCCTCGATCGCAACAGCATCACCCCCGAAGCCCTCCGCAACGAAGCCACCCGCCTCCGCGCAGAACTCACAGAAACCATCGACCAAATCCGCCAACAACCGGGCTACGAAACCTTCCTCACCCTCCCCACCTACGAAGACGTCCAAAAAGCCGTCACCCCAGACCGCCCCCTTGTTTACCTCCTCACCACTACCGCAGGCAGCCTCGCCCTCGTCGTCACCGCTAACAACGGCCAGAGCGACATCCACCCCATCTGGCTCAACGACTTCACCGAAACCCAGCTCAACGAACTCCTAAAAGTTTGGTTCGCCGCCTACAACAACTCCAGGAACGATCATCAAACCTGGCTTAACACCATCGACCAAGCCACCCAACAACTCTGGGAACCCCTCATCGGGCCTATGGTTCAGCAAATGCAAGACCTAGGATTCGATCGCATCACCCTCATCCCCACCGGCTACCTCAGCCTCCTGCCCCTCCACGCCGCCTGGATCGAAGACCCCAGCAAACCCACAGGCCGCCGCTACGCCCTCGACCACCTCCACATCACCTACGCCCCCAACGCCAAATCCCTCACCGCCGCAAAAGAAATCGCCGATCGCGTCCAGGCCAATTCGATCCTAGCCATCGACAACCCCAACCAAAACCTGCCCAGCTCAGAACAAGAAGTCCAAGCCGCGATCGCCACCTTCCAGAATCCCACCGTCATTCGTCATGACCAAGCAACCGTAGAACAGGTGCGATCGCAACTTCCTAACGTGGCGATCGCCCACTTCTCCTGCCACGGAAAAGCTGAGCTGACCGATCCCCTCACCAGCGGCCTTGACATGAGCGATGGACGACTGACCCTCAAAGATATCTTCGCCCTGAACTTAGCTGAGGGCGATCGCGGCCTCCGCCTCGCCATCCTCTCCGCCTGCGAAACCGGCCTGATCGGCACCGAAAACGCCGACGAAGCCATCAGCCTCCCCACCGGCCTGCTGCAAGCAGGCGTCGCCGCCGTCGTTGCCTCCCTCTGGTCCGTCAGCGACCTCAGCACCATGCTGCTCTTGAGCAAATTCTACGACCTCTGGCGCAAAGACGGCCTCGAACCCAGCCAAGCCCTCCGCCAAGCCCAAATCTGGCTACGCGACAGCACCGCCGGAGAAATCGCAGCCTATGGCGGATTCTTCACCCTCACCCCGACTGAACGGCAATACGCCCACCCCTTCCACTGGGCCGCCTTCAGCTACACCGGCATCTAAACCTTGGCAAATGCCCATGCCCAAATAGTCCTGCTAAACTCTAGACAGTCTAGCTAGCCGAAATTTCCTAACTCCCATGACCTCCTGGCAACTCCAAGAAGCCAAAAACAAACTCTCGGAACTGATCGAGCGGGCAATCTCCGAAGGCCCCCAGATCATCACCCGCCACGGCGTCAAGATCGCTGTGGTCATGCCCTTTGCCAAATACAAAAAACTCACCGCCCCCCCCCAGCGCCTCGGCGACTTCTTCCTCGCCTCCCCGCTGCGCCACAGCGAATTAAACCTGGAACGTAATCCCAGCACAAGCCTCCGTGACCTGGAGCTATGACCCTGCAATATCTACTCGATACCTGCGTCATTTCCGAATTCGTCAAGCCTGCTCCCGAGCCCAAAGTAACCGATTGGCTCAATGCCGTTGATCCAGAGCAAGTCTTCTTGAGCGCCGTCACCATCGGTGAAATTCAGTTTGGCATCCACAACCGTCCTCCTTCCAATCGACGTACCGAACTCGAAATCTGGCTGAACGAATCCCTATTCCATCAATTTGCCGACCGAATTCTGCCGCTAGATACCGACATATTTTTGATCTGGGGACAGACCACCGCCCAGCAGCGACAGCAGGGAACACCCATGGGGGTGATGGACTCTCTCATCGCCGCCGTGGCTCTACAACATAGGATGGTCCTCGTCACTCGTAATGTCTCAGACTTCGGCACGATGGGTCTTAGCCTCCTTAACCCCTGGGACTCATCTTCATGAAAATTCCCCTGAATGACCTATCGGGATATTTGTCTTTAACCCCCTCCCCTCCCTGCTGCCATGTATAGCTCCCAACAAGTTCTTGATGCTGCTGAAGTCATCTATCCAGTCTTACCGCAACTCTTGGACGAGCCTAAGGCTGCTCAGGTGCAAGGGCAACTGGAAACGGCCCTATTCGGAAAAGACATCGTCACAATCCTGGACACCCTCGACCAATACCCGCAGACCCAACGCTGGTTTGCAAAATATACGGTTGTGTCCATGATCCATCGCTCCGGCTCTCAGCTCCACGGAGACATGGTGGCCCAGCCCAGCGGCCTGATCTATGCCTGCCCCCACTGCGACTATCGCGATCCCGTTTTCCTGCTGGGCATGGACCCCGACCCCTGCCCCAAGCATCCCGATGCCGTCCTACAGCGCCTCTAGCCTGCCTTCCTACCCGGTGCCTCCATGCCCGCCAAACTGCTCGAAGGCGTCAGCGGCAAGCTCGCCGAACAATGGGTCGCAACGTTGCTGACTCCCGCCTTTGTGTTTTGGGCCGGAGGGCTCTTGGCCTATGGCGATCGCCATGGCTTCACCCCCATTCTCCAGTGGCTCAAGCCCTATTCCGAACCGATCCAGCTTGGGATTGTGGCGATCGCCCTTTGCACCATCGCCGCCTCCGCCTTTGTCGCCCAACGGTTTGACAACCTGGTGCTTCGTGGGCTCGAAGGCTACTGGTACCCCGGCCTGCGTCGCCTATCCATTCCACTGTTGTACTGGCAAAAGCGCCGCCGCCGTCGTCTGCTCACAACCCTCAAACGCCTCAATTCCAAACTCCACAACAACAGCGCCACAGCATTTGAACGGGCAGAATTTTTGACCTGCGATCGCGCCCTCCATCAGTTGCCAGAGCAAGAGCAGGATTTACTACCCACCCGCCTCGGCAACATCCTCCGCGCCGCCGAACGTCGCCCTTACCATCGCTATGGCCTCGACGCCATCATTTGCTGGCCTCGCCTTTGGCTACTCCTACCCGAAGCCGTCAAAAAAGATCTCCAAGCCGCCCAAACTGAATTAAACAACGCCGTGCGCCTCATCTTCTGGAGTTTGTTATTTCTCGTTTGGTCCATTTGGGCTTGGTGGGCGATCCCACTAGCGCTCATGGCTGCTGCATTTGCCTACGGTTGGGCCTTGGATGCCGCCGCTGTCTACGCCACGCTGATTGAAGCCACCTTCGATCTGCATCGCCCATTGCTCTACAACGCCCTGGGCTGGACCCTTCCCCCAGACCCCGCCGAAGAACGCCGCGTGGGCCGACAGCTCACCGACTACCTCTGGCGAGGCAGCGTCTCCTCCTAGGCTTCTGGGCTAGACTAGGAGCCCGGAAAACATCTCCCCCGTTGCAATTTGTTTACGTTAAGGAGCGTTAATGCTCGAAGTGCTCGCCGTTTAGGATAATTAAAGAACTTGCCTAAAACGAAAACCGACCGGGATATGGCTAGGTGGGTTGCGATCTTGAACCCTCTGCCTGTGAGCCATCCAGTTCTTTGGGCATGGCCCCGGCTTTAAAAACATTTGGAGAAACGATCCTTGGTTGCGACCCCTCTCAAAACAAGCCAATCCGAACAGATTTTTACCGCTGCCCAAACGCTCATGCCCGGCGGCGTCAGCTCCCCCGTGCGCGCCTTCAAATCCGTCGGCGGCCAACCCGTAGTCTTCGATCGCGTCAAAGGAGCCTATGCCTGGGACGTGGACGGCAACCAATACATCGACTACGTCGGCACCTGGGGACCGGCCATCTGCGGCCATGCCCACCCCGATGTGATTTCAGCTATCCAAGCCGCCGCCGAAAAGGGCACCAGCTTCGGAGCCCCCTGCGCCCTGGAAAACACCCTAGCCGAGATGGTGATCGACGCCGTACCCAGCATCGAAATGGTGCGCTTCGTCAACTCCGGCACCGAAGCCTGCATGGCCGTGCTGCGCCTGATGCGGGCCTACACGGGCCGCGACAAAGTGATCAAATTCGAAGGCTGCTACCACGGCCATGCCGACATGTTCTTGGTCAAGGCCGGTTCCGGCGTCGCCACCCTGGGCCTGCCCGACTCCCCCGGTGTGCCCAAGAGCACCACGGCCAACACTCTGAACGCGCCCTACAACGACCTAGAGGCCGTCAAACAACTCTTTGAACAAAACCCCGGCGAAATCTCCGGCGTCATCCTCGAATCCATCGTCGGCAACTCCGGCTTCATCACCCCCGATGCGGGCTTCCTCGAAGGACTGCGGGAACTCACCACCGAGCATGGAGCCCTGCTCGTGTTTGACGAAGTCATGACCGGCTTCCGCATCTCCTACGGCGGCGTCCAGGCCAAGTACGGCGTCACCCCCGACCTCACCACCCTGGGCAAGATTATCGGCGGCGGCCTGCCCGTGGGTGCCTATGGCGGCAGGGCCGAAATCATGGCCATGGTTGCCCCCGCTGGCCCCATGTACCAAGCGGGAACCCTCTCCGGCAACCCCCTGGCCATGACCGCAGGCATCAAAACCCTGGAGCTGCTCAACAAGCCCGGCACCTACGAGTACCTGGACAAAATCACCGATCGCCTGATCACCGGCCTCCTAGCCGCCGCAAAAGACACCGGCCATGCCGTCTGCGGTGGCCACGTCAGCGGCATGTTCGGGATGTTTTTCACCCCAGGCC
>JAAUQQ010000351.1 GCA_012032745.1 Synechococcales cyanobacterium RM1_1_8 | reverse complement strand
ATCGTCATAGAGGTCAAGGGCGCGGTAGGAATCCCCCAAATGGTTGAGGGTCGTGGCCTGGGCCAGGGGGATCGCGGCTGCGCTGGCGAAAGACCAGGGCCTGTTCTAGCTGTTTGACGGCGCGGCCATGCTGGCCCTGGCGGGCGGCGGCCAGGCCCAGATTGCTGAGGGAAATGCCCTGGCCATCGATATCGGCCACATCGCGGGCAATGCGCTCGGCCTCTTGGAAGCTGCGCTCGGCCTGGGGGGCAAAGCCCCGGCGCAGCAGCAGGGTGCCGACGTTGTTGAGGGCGAAGATTTGGCCGCGATAGTCGTTTTGGTCGCGGGCGATCGCCAACCGCCGCCGCAGGGCATCTTCCGCCGGGGCGAGCTGGCCCAGTTCGCCCTGGGTGAGGCCGATCAGGTCCAGGGCGCGGCCCATGCCCGTCTCATCGTTGGCCTGGCGATAGAAGTCATAGGCCTGTTCCCAGAGGGCGATCGCCTGGGTCGGAGCCCCCCGACGCAGTTGACCATTGGCTTCGGCCATGAACAGATCGGCGCGATCGCGGGTTTCGCCCCTGGTCCCGTTGTTAATCCGAGCTTCGAGCTGCTGCTCCAAGCTTGGCACCAGGGGAGAGCGCAGCGGATCGTTAGTCAGAAACTCAGCCCTGGCCGCACCCTGGGCGAGCAGCACCAGCCCCCCCGCCCCCAGGGATCGGCAGAGCCATTGACTTCCGCTCTTCCAGCGCCACCCCCGTGGGAGGGCAAACTCCTGATGCTTGGACGTCGGGAATAACCAATTGCACACCATTATTTTCCGCATCCTTCCAGAGCTCCCATCCGATCAGATTCTAAAGCTGCCGGCCAAAACTATCGAGGCCGGGCCAATGCCCGAAGCTTACCCACGGGCTGCTTGGAATTTTACACCCCAGTTCCAAAAACCGCCCCTAGCGCTGCCCGAGCAGCCCCGCCAGATTGCCCTCCGTCAGCCCCGCCTGGGTTTCCCCCAAGGGTTCATCAAAGTAGATCGTGCGCAGGTCCGGCGGCAGGGCCATTTCCAAGGCCCGGTAAGCCTCCAGCAGACCGGATTTGACATCGCTCGTGGAAATCGTCTCCCCCTCCGCCTGGAGATAGGCGGCGATGCGCGTCTCGCTCCAGTGGTAGGTCTGGGCCATAATCGTCATCAGCCGCTGGCGGGGCGGTAGCTGCTCCAGGGCCTGTTCCACGTAGCACCAGAGCGGCGGCGGCGCAGCCCGAATGGAATATTGAATTTCTTCCACCGGGGGCAGGGCGACATGGTTGATCGACTGGACCGTGATGTTGATCAACCAGTTTGCAGCGTAAAGGCCGGGGCCTCCGTGGCACTGCCCTGGGGCAGCTCCAGGCCGCCCAACTCGTAGAAGATATGTCGCCACACCAGGGCAAACAAATAGTCCGCCTGGACCGCCGAACGGGTGGAATGCCAGATCAAGGTGTAGACAATCGGGGCATAGCGACAGAGCAGGGCGGTGAAATAGCGCCCTTGGTCACTGTGCTGTTTAAACAGCGCCAGCAGTTCTTCATCACTGTGCTGGGCGAGGGGGGCGATGAGCGGGTGGCGAAACTCGGGGAACTGGGGGAGCTGTACGGTACTCATGCGCGCTGGGCGTCTAGCTGGGCGTCTACAGGGAATCAACGGGAACGGGGGGAGCCAGCGTTAAGCGATTCTAGGGGCCAATTGTCAATTCCAATTGCCAATTGAGGGCCTCTGGAAATTGAGGGCCTCTGGAATCGGGGCTAAGCGTCCCTCCAATGTTGAGGGTTAGTCGGGTCATCCCCGAGCGGGGATGGGTGTAGATGCAAACTCTAAATGCCACAGTGTATCGCAATCCTGCCCGCTGGCTGCTGCCCCTCGCCACCCCAGGGGGAATTCCCGGTTTCTTAGGGAGGCTGACCTAGGACTTGCTTGGGCACTGAATTCTCTGGGCTGGGCCATTCGGTCTGGGGGAATGGTTAGAATCTATGGGACGCGATCGCACATTCCCATTCGCAGCCATTCCCATTCAGCCCCAGCTCAGCTCGCCCCTCCCCGCTGTTCAATTCAGCCCCCTGCATCCCCTTTTTGCCCCCATGGCTCTTACCTCCCGTCCCTTCAGCTTCTCTGGCAACTTTCCTGGCAAATCCCCCGGCCTGATCATTGCTGGGCTCTCAGTTCTGTCCCTGGGGATTGTCGGCTTCGGCCTGTACCTGATGTTGCGGACGGAGCCCTCCACCCCTGCCCCAGAGGGTTCGGCGGCGGCGGTGAATCAGGCGGGTGAAATTTCTGCCCTGGGGCGCATTGAGCCAATCGGGGGCGTGCTAAATGTGGCCTCGCCTTCGGCCATGGGCACGGGGCGGGTCATGCAGATCCGGGTGCGGGAGGGCGATCGCGTCACCCGAGGCCAGCCCCTGGCGATCATGGATTCCTACGAACAGCTCTGGGCCGCAGCGGCCCAGGCCGAAGCCCAGGTCAAGGAAGCCCAAAGCAACCTCGCCCAGGTCAAAGCTGGGGAAAAGACCAGCGACATCAAAGCAGAGCTGGCCAATGCCAGGGCCGAAGAAGTCAATCTCAAGGTCCAGCAGGTCAACGTCAGCCAGCAGGAAGCCAACGTCAACGAAAAACTGGCCGCAGTGGATGCCAAGCAGGCGGCCCGAAACCGCATCCTGGCTGAACTCAAGCAAGCGGAGCGGGATGTGGACCAGGCCCGAATCCTGGTTGGCGAAGGAGCCCTGGCTGGGGACATTCTCACGACTCGACAATTTACGCTGGCCGCCAAGGTCGCCGAACTCGAAGAAGCCAAAGCCGAGATTGCCCAGGCTCAACAGCAGCTCGAACAGGCCAAGCAGCAGCGCCAGCAGGCCCTGGGCGAGGTGGCCCGCCGGGAACAGCAGCTCGCCCAGGCAACCGAGCAATTCCAAAGCGCCCGCCAGGTGCGCCCGGAGGATGTGCAGCGGGCAGAAGCCTCGGTCCAGACGGCCCTGGCGAATTTTGCCAAGGCCCAGGCGGAACTGGAGCAGGCAGTGGTGGTGGCCCCGGCGGATGGCCAGGTATTGAAAATCCATGCCACCAGCGGTGAAGCGGTGGGCTCCGAGGGGATTTTGGACCTGGGCCGCACCGATCGCATGACCGTGGTGGCGGAGGTCTATGAAACCGACATCGGCAAGGTCCAAATGGGGCAGTTGGCCAGGGTCAAGACCCCGGCGCTGGAGCGGACCTTGGAAGGGCGGGTGGTCAAAATTGGCCTGCAAATTGGCAAGCAGGATGTCCTAGATGCGGATCCAGCGGCAGATACCGATGCCCGAGTGGTCGAGGTGACAATTCTGTTGGAGGACAGCGCGGCAGTGGCGAGTCTGACGAATTTGCAGGTGACGGTGGCGATCGATCCCCAGGCTCCCCGGCTCAATCCGTCCCCCTCGCCTGCTGCTCCCTTCGGTTCCGCTGCCCCCAGCACAGATCCAGATCCAGCCCCAAATCCAGCCCTGATGCCAAAACTCGCCCCAGCAGCCCCCGAGGCTGGAGCCGAGCTCGAAACTGGCTCTGGGAATGGCTCTGGGGCCGCGACCCGCAATGGAGTGCCCCAATGATCGGAGCCATTCCCCTGGCCTGGCTCCAGTTGATGCGCGAAAAGGCCCGCCTCGCCGTGGCCTTGGCGGGCATCGGCTTTGCTGTGATTTTGATGTTCATCCAGCTCGGCTTCCGGGATGCTCTGTTCGACAGCTCCGTGCGGCTCCACGAAGCCCTCCAGGGGGATATCTTCATGGTCAGCCCCCAATCCACCGCCCTGATTGCCCTGGACAGCTTTTCGCGGCGGCGGTTGCTCCAGGCCGAGGGGGTGCCAGGGGTGGCTTCTACAATCTCCCTCTACATCAACTTTGCCCTGTGGAAGAACCCGGTGGATCGCAGCACCCGCAGCATTTTTGTCCTGGGCTATGACCCCTCGGAGCCGATTTTTGAGGCGGCGCTGTTGCCCGATGCGGAGCCGCTGAAGCTGCCGGACTATGTGCTGTTTGATCGCGATTCCCGCCCGGAATTTGGCCCGGTGGCGGAGCTGATTGAGGCGGGCAAAACGGTGACGACGGAGCTGGGCGGTCGCCGCATCACCGTGGGGGGTCTGTTCCAGTTGGGTGCATCCTTTGGGGCGGATGGCAATTTAATTACCAGCGACCTCAATTTTCTGCGGCTGTTCGATAGCGAGCCGGGGCTGATTCACATGGGCATGGTGCGGCTGGCACCGACTGCTGATCTGGACCAGGTGTTGGCGACGATGCGGCGGGAGATCCAGGAGCCCAGCGGCGATGTGTTGATTTTGTCCAAGGCGGAATTTATTGAGCTGGAGCGAAGCTACTGGCAGAACAGCACGGCGATCGGCTTTATCTTTAACCTGGGTGCGGGAATTGGCTGGATTGTCGGCATGGTGATTGTCTATCAGATTCTCTACACAGATGTGGCCGATCACCTCGCGGAATATGCCACGCTCAAGGCCATGGGCTACCGCAATCGCTACCTGCTATCGGTGGTGTTCCAGGAGGCGGTGGTGCTGTCGGTGCTGGGGTTTATTCCCGCGTTTTTTCTCTGTTTGGGCCTCTATGCCATGACGGAAAATGCCACGTCCCTGCCGATTCAGATGACCTTGGCACGGGGGCAGTTGGTGTTTACTTTGACCATTGTGATGTGTGTGATTTCGGGAGCGATCGCCGTCCGCAAGGTACAGGAAGCCGATCCCGCCGATATTTTTTAGCTATATCGCGGGAAGCCCCGCGCCATAATCTTTGATTTGGCGTCGGGATGAAAGCAGGCGAGTCGAAGTCTGCTGCCTGAACCATGTTTGGAAAAACGAGTGAAGACAGCGAGGCTGAGACGAGCAAATGGTATGCTTGAACCAACATAAATGATTTTCATGGTGCCGACCTGACTTCCTGA
>JAAUQQ010000350.1 GCA_012032745.1 Synechococcales cyanobacterium RM1_1_8 | reverse complement strand
AAATCAACCGCCCCCGCAATAACGCCCCCGCAATAACGCCCCCCCGTCAACCATGCCCTCCCGGCCTCCCGAGACATTTTCCCCCCTCACCTACAGCCCCGAGGCTTGGCAACTGGCCCAGTGGATGGCCGGAGAATTTAGCAACCGCCGCCAATCCGACCTCGACCCAGCCACTTTTGCCCATATCCGCATCTTCTTCCGGCCCCTGCCCTGGACGTTTTTTAATGGCATTGGCTTCTATTCGGAACAGGCCTACGACTACGATCTCTGGTCGCCCTACCGCCAGGGAGCCCACCGCTGTCTGGTCCAAGATGATGGCAGCATCTATATTGAGAACTACGGCTTCAAGGATCCCATGCTGGTGGCGGGGGCCAGCCGGGAAGACAGCATCCTGGCTGCGATCGCCCACGACCAGCTCGTTCCTCGCCCCTGCTGCGCCATGGTGTTTCGGGCTGCCTTGGAACAGCCCGCCTTCAGCCAGTTGCCTGCCCCAGCCGCTAATTTGCCGGGGGCAGATGATTTACCGGGGGCAGAACGGCCAAGTGCGGGGCCAGTCGGCCCCCGGCGCTACATCGGCCAGGTGGAGCCCGGCAATGGCTGCATCATTCCCCGCGATGGCCACCAGACCTATTTGGTCAGCGAGGTGGACCTGACGGAGACGACTTGGGTGAGCCGCGATCGCGGCTTCGACACCACCACCCAAAAACAAATCTGGGGCTCCGCCGCTGGCCCCCTGCGCTTTGACAAAGTCCGCAGCTTTGCCTCGGAACTCCCCCCCCAGGGCTAGCGCTCCCACCCGATGCCCGCTTCCCAGCAATTCTCCTCCCCGTTCGCGACAAATCCCAATCACTCTGGTCGTTTGAGGCAAGGCTGCAATGTATCCCATCCAGGCTGAGAAAAAGCTGCGCTCCTGGATCCGCAGTCACCACCTGATCTGCTCCGGCAGCTTCTACCTGTTCGAGACAGTAGAATCCTCCGCCGTCGATCGCTTCAGCGAATGTGTCGAAATTCTGGGCGGTTCAATCATCAGCGTCGAGCCAGTCAAGAAGCTCTGGATCGGCAAGCACCGCCAGGTCGTGCTGTTTCGAGCCAAGGCCAGCCTACACACCCCAGAACATGCCCTGCGCAACTATTGGAGCAGGTATGGCAGCTTCTACTCCCGCTTCGACGAGCGAGGCTAAAGGAAGGGCGGCGCACCGAGCCTGGGAGCAGATCCCCCGGAAGACGGCAGACCCCCCAGAGGACAGCAACAGCTTAGAATCGCGCAGTCAAAATTAACAATCTGAAACAATTTGCAACCCACCCAAGCTCGACCGGATCGCCCAGGAAAATGCATTGGCCCACCCCACCAGGAAGAAACCAGGACGGGGGGCGAACGGATCGGGGAGCAGAGCCCCCAGTGGGGATAGATCAGGGCGATTTTGAACCCCAGGAAAACAGCGAAAGCGCCATGCGCTGGGCATTGTAGCGCTCTGGCCTGGGTAACAAAACTTAATGGCAAACCCTAGGAAGGGGCACTGCAGCATTGTATAAGTGTAGTCATGAAGTCGGGCTTGCCAGACTGGCTGGTTTTGCTTCAATTGGGTTTCAGCCTTTGTCGATTTCTGAGTATTTTCTTCGGCTTTTTTGGCTTCACTCTCGGTTAAGATGAGAGACGTTAACACCATTATTGTGTGAGTCGCTTTGACCGAGCGAAGCTGCTGTAGAACTCCAGAAGTCCATGGGTCTGGCTATGGGAAATGGCTCTCGGGCCGCTTCCTGAGCAAACTGGCCTCTGAGACGACTGAATTACAACCGTTTTTTGTAAGTCAAGCGAGTCGAGATTAGGAGATTTATTAATGTTTGACGCTTTTACCAAGGTTGTCGCCCAGGCTGATGCGCGCGGTGAGTACCTTTCCGGTTCTCAGATCGACGCTCTGAGCGCCATGGTTGCCGATGGCAACAAGCGGATGGATTCCGTGAACCGCATGACCAGCAACGCTTCCGCCATTGTGGCGAACGCTGCTCGCTCCCTGTTCGCTGACCAGCCTTCTCTGATTGCTCCCGGCGGCAATGCTTACACCAGCCGTCGCATGGCTGCCTGCCTGCGCGACATGGAAATCATTCTGCGCTATGTCACCTATGCGACCTTCTCCGGCGATGCTTCCGTGCTGGAAGACCGCTGCTTGAATGGCCTGCGCGAAACCTACCTGGCCCTCGGTGTTCCCGGTGCTTCCGTGGCCGAAGGTGTGCGTCGCATGAAGGATGCCGCTCTGTCCCTCGTGGGCAGCACCCAGGGTATTACTCCCGGTGATTGCAGTGCGCTGATGTCTGAAATCGGCGGCTATTTTGACCGTGCAGCTAGCGCTGTCGGCTAATTTGGCGTTTGCCAGATTGAGCCCTTTGTCCGTTTTAATCCTTTTGCAAAATCTCCGGGAGATAAACCCATGAAAACTCCTTTGACTGAGGCAGTTTCCGCTGCTGATTCCCAGGGTCGCTTTCTGAGCAGCACTGAAATTCAGACCGCCTTTGGTCGTTTCCGCCAGGCTTCCGCCGGTTTGGAAGCTGCTAAAGCGCTGACCTCCAAATCTGATCAGCTAATCAATGGTGCAGCCCAGGCTGTCTACAGCAAGTTCCCCTACACCACGCAGATGCAGGGCCCCAACTACGCTGCGGATGCCACTGGCAAAGCCAAGTGTGCCCGTGACGTCGGCTACTACCTGCGCATGGTCACCTACTGCCTCGTGGCAGGCGGCACCGGCCCCATGGATGACTATCTGCTGGCCGGCATTGATGAAATCAACAAGACCTTTGAACTGTCCCCGAGCTGGTACATCGAAGCCTTGAAGTACATCAAGTCCAACCATGGCCTGTCTGGCGATCCCGCTGTGGAAGCCAACTCCTACCTCGATTACGCCATCAACGCACTGAGCTAGTTTTTCCTAGTTAGTCTGTGGATCGCTTGATTTTGAATAAAGCCTGGATGGTGAGGCAGTTGCTGAGTTTGCTCGGTTGTTGTCTGTCCGTCCAGGCTTTAGTTTGTTTGAGGGGCCTCGTTCGAGGGGCCTTGTGCCGGGATTGTCCGGTGGCTGTGTTAGGCGAGCGTTCGATGTCTGATCGGTATTCTTCAAATCGTTCTTCCAATCCATCTCCAGAGATTTCTCCGGAGTCCCTCAGCTTGGATGAGGCGATCGCCAATCTCCAGCAAACCCAGGATCCAGACCTGCGCTACTACGCGGCCTGGTGGCTGGGGCGGTTTCGGGTGAATCAGCCAGTGGTGGTCGATGCCCTCTTGGTGGCTTTGGAGGATGAATCCAGCCGCTCCCCCGATGGGGGCTATCCCCTGCGGCGCAATGCGGCCAGGGCTTTGGGCAAGCTGGGGGAGCTGCGGGCCTTGCCGGGGTTGATGAAATGCCTGGACTGTGAGGATTACTATGTGCGGGGGGCGGCGGTGGAGTCCCTGGGGGAGCTGGGCGATCGCCGCTGTGTGCCCCGGCTGATGGCGTTTTTGGCTGGCGGACTGGAGGCGGCGACGCTGATGCCAGGCAAGCCCCATTTGCGCGAACCCTACGACTTGGTGTTGGAAGCCCTGGGGAGTTTGGGGGCCACCGAAGCGATCGCCCAGATCCAACCCTTCCAGGCCCACTTTGTCGAGAAGGTGCAATATGCCGCTGCGCGGGCGCTGTACCAGCTCACGGGGGAGAATGGCTATGGCGAAGTCTTGGTCCAGGCCCTGGCCGGGCCGGATTTGCAACTGCGGCGGGCGGCGCTGATGGACATCGGTGCCGTGGGTTATATGCCGGGGGCCGGGGCGATCGCCAACACCCTGGCCGAAAACAGCCTCAAGCTGATTGCCCTCAAGGGCCTCTTGGAAACCCACCTGGAAACCCACCTGGAGCAATTAGCACAGGCTGAACACCAGCCGCTATCTGAACAGGCCATCCAGACGATGGATTTGATGGATGGGTTGTTATGACAATTAATTCTGCTCCGCCCGCCCTGCAACCCCTCTTAGATCGCTTGGAGGCCGCTGCCACGGCTGAGGCGGTGCGGTTTGCGGTGGAGGATCTCGCTGCGGCTAATTTGCCGGAGGCCGTGCCGATGTTGATTCATGTCCTCGGCTACAACAATCCAGGGGCAGCAGTGGCGGCGGTGGAGGGTTTGATTGCGATCGGTGAACCGGCGGTGATGCCGCTGATCGCTCTGCTAGATGGGTTTAACTATGGGGCGAGGGCTTGGGCGCTGCGGGCTCTGGCGGGCATTGGCGATCCGCGCGGCATCGATCTGTTGACCCAAGCAGCGGTGGAAGACTTTGCCCTCAGCGTGCGGCGGGCAGCGGCGCGGGGACTGGGCAAGCTGCAATGGCAGGGGTTTGCTTCTGGCGATCGCTTCCCCGCCCAGCACAAAGCCCTGGCCACCCTGCTCCAGGTCTGTGAAGATCCGGAATGGGTGGTACGCTATGCGGCGGTGACGGGGCTGGAAGCCCTGGGCTTGGCCTGGGAGGCGTCGAGCGATGGAACTGAAGCCGAAGATGGCGCAGCTAACAATGCAGCTAACAATAAAGCGGATGCGACTGGTCGGGCAGGGGGGCGATCGCAGCTCCAAGCCAGACTAAACTCCCTGGCCCAGACCGATGAATCGACAGCCTTGCGGGCCAGAGCAACCCTGGCCCTCCAGCGCTTGGAACACAGCGCCCAGCAATAGGGACATTTCCAGCAAAACCTGCCCCTACTTGGCCAGCCACCGCGCCGCATCCTTGGCATGGTAGGTCAAAATCAAATCCGCCCCAGCTCGCCTAAAACTGGTCAGGGTCTCCAACACCACCTTCTCCTCATCGATCCAGCCATTCAGAGCCGCCGCCTTGACCATGGAATATTCCCCAGAGACGTTATAAGCCGCCACGGCAGCTCCGTGATCTCCTTAATGCGCCAAATATGTCCATATAGGAAAGC
>JAAUQQ010000349.1 GCA_012032745.1 Synechococcales cyanobacterium RM1_1_8 | reverse complement strand
TCCCCAGTCCGTATTCACGTAGTAGGACGTTAATTAACGCTCCTACAGCCCGACCTCGAGTTCCGGGCTATTCTAACCCACAAAAAACCCAACAACCAGGAGAAACACAGAAAATGTTAGAAACCTATCGCCAGCACGTCGCCCAAAGAGCCGCCCTCGGCATCCCCCCCCTTCCCCTCAACGCGCAACAAACCGCCCAACTCTGCGAACTGCTAAAAAACCCACCCGCAGCGGAAAAAGAAGAACTACCTGATGTTGCTGCGCGATCGCGTCCCCCCCGGCCAAACCCTAGCCAAGGGCTTCCCCGTGCTCACCTACGGCGACACCCCCCAGATCTCCCAGGCCCAATGGCAGCTCCAGATCACCGGCCTGGCCGAGCCCAAAACCTTCACCTGGGCCGACCTCATGGCCCTGCCCCAAAGCGACTTTGACATCGACTTTCACTGCGTCACCCGCTGGTCCAAGCTGGACATGCCCTGGCGCGGCGTCCGGGTGACGGACCTGATGGCCCAGGTTGAGCTGCGAGCTGGGGCGACCGCCGTGATGCAGCATTGCTACGGCGGCTATACAACTAACCTACAGCTAGAGGATTTTCTCCGCCCCGAAAACTTCCTCGCCCATGAAGTCTACGGCGAGCCCCTCAGCCCCAACCACGGCGGTCCCCTGCGCCTAGTCGTGCCCCATCTCTACGCCTGGAAAAGCGGCAAGTGGCTCCACAAGCTAGAGTTTCTGGCCCAAGACGAGCCCGGCTTCTGGGAGCGCAACGGCTACCACATGCGCGGCGAGCCCTTTGCAGAAGAGCGCTACAGCGCCTAGGCGATCGCCAGAAACCAAACCACCCCTAGGGACAGGTTTAGCAGTAGGGGCAGGTTTAACAAAAGCGTCTACCCCTTTGACCCAAAGACCCAGGCAAAACCTGCCCGGCCGCCCAGCCTAGCCATCCGCCAGCGCCTCAGCATCCAAGCCCCTCAGCATCCAAGACATAGAACCAGCTCTGCGGTCTGCCCCCAGCACCAGGAATAGGCCCGCTACGACAGGCTACAGGGCTGGGTCTGGAGCGATCGCTGAACAAACAGACGGTTGACCTGGGAGCGATGGGCTTCGCTATAGCTCGGGCGCTGGTCGGCATCCAGGTTGAGGCGGTTGCGGCAATGGTTGGATTGCTGCTGGATGTGGCGATGGACCTGGCCGACCTTTTGGGCGACTTCCTGGTGGAGCGTGACGGAGGCAATTTTGAGTTGCCGATCAAACATGCGCAGTTGGCGGTGAATGCTGCGGTTGAGCTGGGCTGTTTCGGCTTCCAGGTGGGTGGCCCGCTCCAGGGCGCTCAGGGCCGCTTGGTTGGTGGCATCGGCGGCCTGGCGACAGTTGAACCAGCCTTGCAGGCTTTGGTCGGCCAGGGCCTGGAGCTGGGGGCTGTGGCTGCGCACGGCTTCGACCAGGGCGGCGCTATGCTGGAGCAGTTGGGCTTGGTCGTTGCTGTAGGGATGGGGCTGGGCGGCGCTGGGCAGCGCCGGGACCGGAGCCGGTGATTGAACGGGTTGACCCATGGTGATGACCCCTTGGAAAGTTGTCCTAGATTTCCCGGCGATCGGGGAAAATATCACCGGGAAAGGTCGCTAAAATATTCGACAAAACCCCGTCTCTCAGGGGAATTCGCCTCTATGCGTGGGACAGCCTCGGGGTCAGGTGCTCGGGCTTAGCTAAATTTTTTTGGGCGGGGGCGGAGCGGGCTGGTTGAGCTTTGGGGTGTTTAGGGCAGAAAACGGGATTGTTCGGCGGGGGTGGGGCGGCGGCAGCGATCGCGGCGTCCAAACAGGCGATAGCGGTTCTGGGCGATCGCCCGATAAACCCCATCCCGCAGCCCCAGGGGCAAAATCCCCGCCGCCGCCAGGGCCGCCCAGGGCCATCCCAGGTGCTCAGCAATCTTCAACACTGCCCCGGACTGACAAGACAGCGCTGTCCCATCCCACAAATAAATCGACCAATCCTCTGGATCCTGGGGCAGCGGCGGCAGGTACTGTCGGGCCGTTTCTCCCTGGAGGGGGGCCACCTTCAGCCGTCCAGCTTGATCCGCAGCCATCATCAGATCCAAAAAGGCATTGCACATGATGCAGTCCCCATCAAAAAAGACAATCGGCCCAGACAAGGCACTCGGCCCAGACAAGGCACTGGGCTGAGACAAGCTACTGGACCCAGGAAATCTAGGGGCAGACTCCATCGCAATCTCCTCAACGGTACATTTTCCCTATGACAGGCTGTTCCCAAGCGCCAGGACAAAACAGTCGTGACGAAACGGCCATGGCGAAACGGTCATGGGAACAATATAGCCGAATAAATAGGCCATATCTCGCTCGACAGAGCATCGGCCTGATGGACCGACAGCCTCGCTTCAAAATTTAAATCTGAGAGTAGAAAAACCATTTAGCGAAGCAAAACTAATTAAAGTGATCGAGTTCACAACCTTAGGCACAAGAATTTCGTTCAAATGAAAGGTGAAGGTGGCATTGATCCAAGAACCACTATAGAGGTGTCCTCTGAGAAGAAATGGCACTGAAAATAGCACCGGGAAAACCATGGCCCGCTGGGCAGGGCTAGCCGCATCCAGCCCAATGGGCAGTCCGGCAATCGAGGCCCAGACAATCGGCACTCCAGCTATCACCGCCCAGTCAGCTCTCAGACAAATGCCCTATTTTGTGGAGGGGAAAACCGAATTAGATAGGGCATCCAATGGGGATTCCAGGGGTGATATCAAGTTTAAGGGCTAGATAGAACCTTCAGTCGATATTTTTGACTGGCTAGTTTAGAATGGGCCAACCTCGCAAAAGTAGTTGTGTTGAGTTATCGTCGAAGTAAGGTTCAAACATGGCAAGGGCATCGAAGCGAAATTTAGTTTTAGACACTGCGGAAACGCTGTTTGTGCGCAATGGCTATGCGGCGACGGGAATCAATCAGATCACCCAAGATGCCGGAATTGCCAGCATGACGCTGTATAACAATTTCAAAAATAAAGACGACCTGGTGATCGCCGTTTTGGATCGCCGCCATGATGCCGTCTTTGGGGCAATAGAAGCGGCGATCGTCGCCGCTGGCCCAAAACCCGAACAGAAAATCCTCGCCATCTTTGACTACCTGATCGACCACATTGAGGCCGAGGCCAGCCAGAATGGCGGGGTGTATCCCGGCTGCGCCTTCAACAACGCAGCGTCTGAGTTTCGTCAGCTCTCTAGTCCGATTCACCAAATTGCGATCGCCCACTACCAGCGCATCGCCGACACCATCGCAGCCCTTGCTAAAGCCATGCAGCACCCCGATCCAACGGGCCTGGGGCAAACCTTAATGATCCTGGCCAACGGGGCCATGGCGAGCACCCAGGTGATGGGCGACCTAAGCCTGGCCAAACGGGCCCGCAGGGCTGCCGAATCCCTGATTGGGGCCTAGGGCAGGGCAAGATCAGCTCCTGGCTGGCGGTTGCAATCATGTTTCCGAGCACAACAAGGTTTCTGAGAAATTGCTGAGAAGCATTACAGCTTTGCCATAAACCCCGTTGGTTGCCTAGGCCAGCCCTTACTGTGATGGCTGAAGGTTCTGGCCCCATGTTGCTCACCGTTTTCGCCCCCTATGAATTTCAATGTCAGCACGCCCGATTGGGTGAAGCAAGCTGTTTTTTATCAGATCTTCCCCGATCGCTTTGCCAAAACCCAGCGCCCCCGCCACAGCCTGCCCGCTGCCATGCAGGTGCCCCTGGAGGATTGGGAAGCGCCGCCCCAGTTCCACAGCTACAAAGGGGGAGATTTGTGGGGCGCGATGGAGCAGCTCGATTATTTGGTCGATCTGGGCATTACCGCCCTCTATTTCACGCCGATTTTCCAGTCTGCCAGCAACCACCGCTACCACACCCACGACTACTACAACGTTGACCCTCTCCTGGGGGGAAATGCCGCCTTTGATGATTTTTTACAGGCGGCCCACGATCGCCAGCTCAAGGTGGTCCTGGATGGGGTTTTTAACCATGCCAGTCGCGGCTTTTTCCACTTCAACGACATCCTCGAAAACGGCCCCAATTCCGCCTGGATAGACTGGTTTCAAATTGAGCAATTTCCCCTCTCGGCCTACGATGGCGATCGCCCAGCCAACTACAAAGGCTGGTGGGACATGCGGGCGCTGCCGGTGTTTAACCATGACCATCCTCCCGTGCGAGAATATTTGATGCAGGTGGGGGAATATTGGGTTGGCAAGGGCATTGATGGCTGGCGCTTGGATGTACCCGGAGAGGTGAAAACGGAGGGATTTTGGGAGGAATTTCGCGATCGCATCAAGGCGATCAACCCCGAAGCCTACATCGTTGGCGAAATCTGGGACGATGCCACGCCCTGGCTGAAGGGCGATCAATTTGATGGGGTGATGAACTATCCCTTCACCAGCGCCACCCTGGCCTTTGTGGCGGGCGATCGCGTGGCGCTGCCCCTGGTGGAAGGGCCGGGCTACTATCCCTATCCCAGCTTGGATGCGATCGCCTACAGCGAAAAAATCACGGCCCTGCTCCAGCAGTACCCCTGGGAGATTCAGCTCACCCAGCTCAACTTGCTGGACAGCCACGACACCGCTCGCGCCCTCAGCGTCGTCGGCGAAGACCGGGCCAGCTATGAATTGGCCTTGCTGCTGTTGATGACCTTTCCCGGTGCCCCCAGCATTTTCTACGGCGACGAGGTTGGCTTGGCCGGGGGCCTGGATCCCGACTGTCGCCGAGGGTTTCCAGCCCCGGAGCAGTGGGATCAGGCCTATCTGAGCTTGCACAAGCAACTGATTGCCCTGCGACGCCGCCACCCCGCCCTCTGCCTGGGCCGCTACCAGCCCCTGGCCGCCGAGGGCCTGGCCTATGCCTTTGCCCGCTGCTGGCCGGGGGGGCTAGGGGGCTCGTGGGGACGGGGCGGGACTGCCCA
>JAAUQQ010000348.1 GCA_012032745.1 Synechococcales cyanobacterium RM1_1_8 | reverse complement strand
AGTTTGGCCACCCAGGGGGCTCCCCCGGCGCTGATTTTTGCCTATGGGATTTTGCCCCTCACCCTGCCCCGCTTCCTGGCCTATGGCTTCTATCGCTGGGAGGTCTGCTTGCGGGAAACGGTGATTGTGGGTTGGGTGGGAGCGGGGGGCTTGGGCTATTGGGTGATGGAGCAGATTAGTAGTTTTGACTACGCTGGCCTCTCCTTGACGCTGCTAGGGTTCATGGGGCTGACTTGGATGGTGGATGGTTTGAGCGGCCAGGCTCGCCGAGCCCTACGCTAGGGCCTTGGCCGGGCTGTTCAACCCCAAGCTCCAGGCTTGTCAACCTCTAGCCAGTCCCAGATAACACCAGCCCCCGCCAACAAGTGTCTAGCAACACAGTCCCTAAGTAATTTATCGCCCGCCCATGAAGACTCAATAAATAGGTGCGGATCCCACGCGATCGCCCCAGAGTTAGGTAACTGTATGAGAACTAAGCAGCTTGGGTCTCCAGCTCAAATTTCTATGATTGCAACTCGTCCCCTGCGCCAGCCCGGCCTAACCCAGCCCGGTCTAACCCAGTCCGGTCTAACCCAGCCCGCTTCCAGCTATCCAGCCGCTGTCCAAGCAGCCCTGGCCTACGGCGAGGTCATTACCCAGATCCAGCCGCCGTCCAGCCGGGCTGGGGCAGCCGTCACCGCGACGATGCAGGTTCCCCTCAGCCGCCCAGCTCTCTGGAACCAACTGACAAACTATCCCCGCTGGACCCAGTTTTTCCCAGACATCACCCACAGCGAGGTTCTGGCCATCCCCAGCCGCCACCGCACGGTTCTGCGCCAGGCCGCCCGCAAATCCTTTCTGCTGCTGACCATGGCGGTGGAAATTCAACTCCAGGTGGATGAAATTCCCCAGGAGTCGATACGCTTCTCCATGCTTGATGGTGGGAACAGCTTTCGTGACTTTGCTGCGGTTCTAGAATTCAAATCCCTTTCTGTCCCGGAGACGGCCCCAGAAACGGCCCCAGAACAGACCACCCCCTGGGGGATGACGCTGCAACCTGGCACAATCACTGGCACAATCATCAGCTACACCGTCCAGGCGACTCCCACCCTACCCCTGCCCCAATCGCTCCTGGAGCAAGCCATGAAATTCGACCTGCCCCAAAACATGCGACACCTGCGCCGTATGGTCCTGTCCTAGGCTCCCAGAAGGCTAAAGCCCAAGCCCTACAGAATTGAGGCAGATTCGTATAGCTGGCGGACGATCGCCAGAATCCGGTTGCCATAGGTCAGATCTGCATCCCAGCGTCCGCTGAGTTGGCTCAGCAACGGTGCAACCCCCCGCGTCACAAAGCGAAAGCGAGGATCCAAAATCTCTTGCACCACGGGTTCGGTGCTGGCATAGGCCTTGAGGTGCTGAACCTGGGCCCTCACCCCAAAGCGCGCACTGGTGAAGGTTGCGCCCTCTGGCCCCACGCCGATGCCGCCCAGGCCACCAAAATTGTTTTGGGCGGGCTTGACCGTGCCGCTGAAGCGTAGAAAGTTGGTTTCTAGGCACATTTGGCAAAAGGCAATGTCGTAGTTGACGCCCTCGACACTGCCCTCTTCTCGGTAGATGCGGGGGAGATCGGGATAGAGGGCGATCGCGGCCTCGTTCTGAGCCTTGAGGAATGTCAAGAGTTGCAGCTCCGAGGTGTTGCCATGGCCCATGATGCGATCGATGGTGCCTTTACAAATTTTGAGGATGGACTGCAAGGTGACGGTGCGGCTGTCCCTTTCCCAGCCGACGGAAATATCAAAGTCCCGCAGCTCCACGGCCTTGACATAGACCACGCCCCGGTAGCTGACGCGGCGCACCTGGGGAATCTTGGAGAGGTCGGCTTTGAGGCTATCGACCAAGTCCACGGGGATATAGGCATTGTTGCTGATCAAAATGCCCTGCTCGCCGTAGACCTGGCCATTGATGCGGATGTTGATCGTGGGATAGATGGGGACAGGGTCGAGGGGAGCTCCGGAGGCGATCGCCCGACTCCAGGCAGCAAGGCCCTCGGCCAGGCCGATGGCAAAGTTTTTGCGCTGGCTTTGCAGCAGGCTGCGATCGTCGGGGTTGGTGAGGTAGGCCACCTCCATCAGCAGGGAAGCTGGGACGATGTCGCGGCAAAAGGACAGCCGTCCCAGCCCGGTGGCGGTGTCGGGCTGGGCACCTCGGCTGGGGATTTGGGGCACGCGCCGCAGCATGGAAAGCAGCAGGAACTCCGCTTGCTTTTGGCGCTGATCGTTGTTGGCGATATAAAAACAGGTGGCCCCTCGCAGGCTCGGATTGGTGAAGGAGCCCACATGGATCTCGAAGGCCACATCCCCAGCTCGGGCGCGGCTGTTGATCCAAAAGGTGGTCTGGCTTTCGCTCAGGTCATCGGGGATGGAGAGCACTTCGAGGCTGCGCGATCGCAGCTCCAGCACCATCAGGTCGCGGAGCTGGATCATTTCCTGGGCTTCGGTCGTCCCGCCTGCGATCGCGCCGGGATCGGCCACACCGTTTTCAAAGCCACCATGGCCTGCTGAGAGAAAAATGCGTCCCATTTACGAAGTAATAATGAATACGCGGCCCAGGTGAGAGTCACCGTAGGATACTACAACACTCAATCGGCTTTGGTCAGGATTGGCAGGGGGGCTAGGGGCCCCCAGGGGAGGGAAGCCTTGGCCCAAAGACGGGTTGAGCCGCCCAGGGACAGGTCGTCCAGGCTCGGGCAGACCAGTCCCAACAGTCCTGACCCTCGTTTCAGTCTCAAACGGCCAGCCTCAGGATGCTTGGCCCAGGTTTAGCTTTCAAGTATGACCCAAAAGCATCGTTTGGCTCTCCAAGGCTATTTCAGTCCCTTCTGGGGGAGCGGCTGGGGCGATCGCCAACCATCAGACTTCTACTACCCCAGCCTCCGTCGTCAGCCCCAACACCTGGCCGAGGGGCGTTTGGGGCGCTTGGGCGATCGCGTTCAGAATGGCCAGAAACCGCTGCTGCATCAGCTCCACCTCTTCCTCGGTCAAGATTGCTGGATTGTAGAACCAGTTGCAGGCATCGCCCTCCTCCGTGAACTGGACGGTCAGCGCTTGGCCCAGGGTGTGGGGGGCATCGCTGATATCTGCCACCAGCTCCACCAAGACTGGATAGGCCGAAGCTGAGGTGATGGGCCTGAGGGCCAAACTCAAGTCCTGGCGGTGGGTGAGGGCAATTTCTAGCCCATCTAGCTCCATCCTGATCCGGCCCACATTGGCCCCCAAGGGCTGCTGGAGATCCAGGCTGAAGCGGGCGGGCACATGGCCCGTGAAGAGCGCAGCCAGCAGGTCTGAATGGAGCGTTTGCTCCAGGTGAACGGTCCGTAGGCCCAGATCGCCCAGGGTGAGGCCCAGGGCCGGTGCCGTCGCCGGGTTGGCCATGGCGTCCCGCCCTGGGAAATCGCCTCCCAAGCGATCGCCCACCCAAGGCCGATGCCCGGCCAGCGGCTGAAGCTCCACGGGGCAATGCTGGCCCCAGGGATGCAGCCCTTGCCACTGGTTAAGCTCCCCTAGAAAGGCCACGAAGGCGGTCAACAGCAGGGTTGCTCCCTCTTCGGTCAAAATGTCGAGAAATGCTGGGGGAGAGTGATCCAGCAGGGAGCGTAGGGCCAGGGGAGCCTGGGCAAAGATTGCGCCCACGCCCGCAGGCTGACCGCTGTCGTAGGGCAAACGGACCGGCTGGAGTTCAGCCAGGCGGCGCTGCCAGGTGGATTCATAGACGGCGATCTGGCTTTCGACCTGGGCGATCGCCGACGCTGGGCTGGGGTCAGGCTGGGCAGTTGCTGGCCTGGGCTGACCGGCAGGGCCATCGTGTCCCAGGCCTTGCCCTCGGCGCTGAGGAAGCCCGACAGTCGCAAGGCCCCATCGCCCACGGCCACGGTCAGCCCCGCCCCAGATTTGTCCAGGATCGTGCCAGGACGGACCTTGGCCGAGCCAGGGGCAGACAGGTAGACCAGCTCCGCTCGCTGGACGCCATACCAAGGCCAAGCGGGGCTCGATTGGCCATGGCCGAGCCAGAGTTTGGCCATGGGCTGGGTGCGGCAGGGGCTGCGATCGCCCTCTACCGCCAGGGCCAAAGCCTTTGCCTCCACCAAAGACCGCAGCGCAGAGGCTGCCATCTGCCAGGAGAGGATGCCCTGGGGGCAAGACTCGGCGATCGAGGGGTTGGGGGCCGCTGTCCATGGAACAGCCAGGGGATGGACAGCGGCAGAAGCAAACGGCCTGGAAGAGGAAATCAACATGGGAAAATCGCAAAGAGCAGTGCAGGGGCATCAGCCGGGAGCAGGGGAAAGACTGGCTAAGGCGCGAGGGGGCGGGGCATGAAAGCGCGAAGCAAGGGGTGGGCTTGGAAGCAGGTTTTAATTTTTTTTCTTTAGGTTTTGCTGCGAGCTTTAGGTTTTGCTGCGAGCTTCAGGCCAGACTTGAAGCTTCAAGCCAGACTTTGGGCGAAGGGGGTTGAGTTGCCGGGCAAGCTGGGTCGGGCAAGCGTGACGGGTGTAACTGGTTTAACCTCCATCGCTGCGCCGCTAAATCCGAAACTTTCTTTGTCTCGGGCTAATTTCCCAGGCTGTTTGGCCCCAGCTCCGGCGCGATGGATGCGCTGCCCTGGCCGGAGGTAAGCGTTTGAAATAATACGAGCTTGGCTCCAAGTGCGATCGCATCTGCCCAGACATTTCCCCGCTGTCTCTGCGGCGTTCAGGCTTTGCCTGATCTCAAAAGTTCAGCCCCGCAGAGGCCAGACCTCGCCGTAGGGCTAGGCCAGTGTCTACAGCTACTGCCTAGACTGGCTCTACGCAAGCAGCGGTGAGGCGGTTTCCCGAGCTGGGACGAGATAAATTTTTAATGAAGTGCTGGTCTGGCGGAAAGTATTGGCCTTGGGGGATAGATTTACGTTCGATAATTGCTGGGCCCCCATCTCCTAGCCCCTCACCCCCAATTTTGGGGGAAGGGGAATC
>JAAUQQ010000347.1 GCA_012032745.1 Synechococcales cyanobacterium RM1_1_8 | reverse complement strand
ATGATCCCGTGGATTTGGTCAATCAGGTACAGCCCGATGCTGAGCATCCTTATGTGGTGCGCTCCTCGGCGGTGGGGGAGGACTCGGCCCAGGCTTCGGCGGCGGGGCAGTATTTGAGCGTTTTGAACCTGACCAGTCGGCAGGCCGTGAGGGAGGCGATCGCCCGCTGTTTCGCCTCTTACAACCGGGCGGGGGCCAGGCAATATCGTCAGGATCGCGGCATGGCCGAGGAAGCCATGGCGGTGGTGGTCCAGGAGCAGATTTTGGGCGTTTATTCTGGGGTGGCCTTTAGCCGGGATCCGTGGGGCAGGAGCCGGGGGTTGTGGTGGTGGAGGCGATCGCCGGTCCCGCCAGCGATGTGGTTTCAGGAGAATTTACGCCGGAGCAGTATCGGGCTTGGCTATCCGATGTTGAAGATTGGAATCTAGACGAGCCCGACGGCTGGCGCTTGCCCAGCAGCGTGACGGTTTCGCTCCAGCGAGAAGCAGATCAGCCGGGGCAAGTGCCGACGACGGTGATTGAGCAGGTGGCCTATCTGGTGCGCCACTTGGAAGCCCGCGCCCATGGCATTCCCCAGGATATTGAATGGACCTATGACGGCGAGAGGCTCTGGCTGCTCCAGGCTCGCCCGGTGACGACGATGCTGCCGCTCTGGACGCGCAAGATTGCGGCGGAGGTGATTCCGGGGGCGATTCGACCGCTGACTTGGTCGGTGAATCAGCCGTTGACCTGTGGGGTTTGGGGGGAGATTTTTACGATTGTGTTGGGCGATCGCGCTACCGACCTGGACTTTAGCCAAACGGCGGGGCTGCATTACTCCCACGCCTATTTCAGTGCGACGCTGCTGGGCGAGATCTTTTTGCGCATGGGCTTGCCGCCGGAGAGCCTGGAGTTTTTGACGCGGGGGGCGAAGTTTTCCAAACCGCCCATCGCCTCGACGCTGCGCAGCCTGCCGGGGCTCTGGCGCTTGGCGAAGCGGGAGCTGTCGTTGCACCAGGACTTTGCCAAGGAACAGCGGCGGACGTTTGAGCCCTTGCTGAGTGAGCTGGCGGCCCAGCCGGTGGAGGCACTGGAGCCCCAAGCGCTGTGGCAGCGGGTTCAGCAGATCTTGGCCGGGCTGGAGCGGGCGACCTATTTCAGCATCATGGCTCCGCTGAGTGCGGCGGTGCGCCAGGGGCTGTGGAAGCCTGATGAGGCGGAGCTGGATTATTCAGCGTTGCCGGAGATTGCTTCGCTGGCGGCGCTGCGGGAAATTGCCGCTCGGGATGCTGCCGATCTAGGCGGATTTTTGCAGGAGTATGGCTATTTGAGTGAGGTGGGGACGGATATTTCGGTGCCGACTTGGCGGGAGGAGCCGGGGACGGTGGAGGCGCTGTTGAAGCAGTTGCAGGCGGTTGATCGACAGGAGGCAGGGGCTGGAAATCCCCCTCGGTCCCCCATGCCTTCGGCAGGCTCAGGCACAGGGAAAGGGGGAGGTCGGAAGGCGGGGGCTAAGGCGAAGCGGGTGCAGGGGCGGATCACGCTGAAGGGGCGGGTGACGGAGGTTTATAGTCGCCTGTTGGCGGAGCTGCGCTGGAGTTTGGTGGCGCTGGCGGAGGTCTGGCAGGGGGAGGGGCTGTTGGCGGAGGTGGATGATGTTTTCTTTTTGCGGCTGGAGGAGCTGCAAGGTCAGGTGGAACGGGGGGAGCATGGGGATTGGGTGGAGTTGATTCGAGGGCGGCGATCGCGCTTCTCCACCCATGCCGCCCTCACCGTCCAACCCCTGGTCTATGGCAACAGCCCGCCCCTACCCCAGACAGACCTGACGCCGCTGGATACATCTACCTCGCTCAAAGGCATTGGGGCCAGCGTGGGCATTATTGAAGGGACGGTGCGGGTGCTGCGGCGCTTCCAGGAGGTCTCGACCCTGCCGCCCCAGACGATCCTGGTGGTGCCCTATACGGATTCGGGCTGGGCTCCGCTGCTGAGCCAGGCGGTGGGGATTATTGCGGAGGCTGGGGGGCGACTGTCCCATGGGGCGATCGTGGCGCGGGAATATGGCATTCCGGCGGTAATGGATATTACCCAGGCGGGGCAGCGGCTCAAGACCGGCCAGCGCGTCCGCATTGATGGCAGTCGCGGGATCGTTATTCCCCTGGATTGAGATCATTCGGGAAAGCATTTATACCTGCAAGGCGCGGATTTCCCCTGACGGCATTGATTCGGCTGTTCTGCTATGTTGGGGGCTTAGAATTCTCGGTAATTAGGCATTTCCCATGGCCGCTTCCGCTCCCTCAGCTCCCGCTCTGCCCAAGTTCCGCTTCGATCGCAAGCTCTGGCAGCAGTTCATTGAGGTGGCCCAGCCCTACTTCTACCCGGTGGAGCCGGGCAGTACGCGGCGATTTTTAGTTCTCTTGGGCCTTCAGCTCGTCCTGGTGATGGGCTTTACGTTTTTTGTGGTGGTGGGGCTGGCGCTGTTGGGTCTGCAATTCTTCGCTGATTTTTTCAAGCGAATGATTGATGACATTAACTTTTTGGAATTTCTCAAGGCCTATATCACCAATCCTAACCCCGATCCCACGGCTGAATTTAGCGTGGCTAGCCTCACGGATGTCTCGGGCCAAGCCTTGTCGGGCCAGATCCTGGGCGGATTGATTCAAAGTCCAATTTTCTATGTCGCCCTAGGCGCTTTGATCCTGGGATTGGGTGCCTTTTATCTGCTGCGGCGCAAGCTGAAACAGCGGGGATTGCAGTGGTTCTTGCTGGGGATTTTACTGTTTTTGGCCTTTGTGGTCAGCGGCCTCAATGTCGTCATTAGCTATGCCTTTCGCTTCATTGACAATTCCTTTGTGAAGTTCGCCGAAGCCAAGGGAGACACCGCAGCCCAAGAAATTGCCCAGGGAGAGTTTTGGCAGTTTTTGATTGTCTATGGCGTGATTTTGGTCGCCGCGATTCCGATTCTAATCGGCTATGTTTACCTGCGGCAAAAGCTGGCGTTGTTTTGGCGCAAATGGCTAACCAATCGGTTTTTGTCGAAGTACTTCCAAGATCGGTCCTACTACGAGCTGGATTCCAACGCCGCCAATACGGCCATTGACAATCCGGATCAGCGCATCACCGAAGATATCAATGCCTTCACCGTTACGGTTCTGGACTTCTTGCTAGATGTATTGGGTTCAATTCTGGATTTAATTGCCTTCACAGGCATTCTTTATGGCATTTCTAAACAGTTGACCTTGGGTTTAGCGGGCTACGTAGGCATCGGTACATTGCTGGCAATTATCATTGGCACCCGGCTGATCAAAATCAACTTTGACCAACTGCGCCTAGAAGCCGATTTTCGCTATGGCATGGTCCATGTGCGCGACAATGCCGAGTCGATTGCCTTCTATCGCGGCGAAGAACTGGAAAATCAACAGGTGGCCGGTCGCCTCAAGAATGCCATTCGTAACTTCGATTTAAAAATCATTTGGCTGGCCTACCTGGGCGTCTTCCAACGGGCCTACAACTACTTTGCCCGGCTGGTGCCCTATGCCATTGTGGCACCGCTGTTCTTTGCCGGAACGGTTGACTTTGGTGTGATTGGTCAAGGGGTTTTCGCCTTCACCATGGTGCTCAGCGCACTGTCGCTGATTACCAATCGGATCCAGGAGATCTCAGCCTTTGCTGCCAGTATTGAACGCGTCGGGACGCTGTATGAACATTTTGAGGCGGATACCAGCGGTAGCCGGGGCGATCGCGCCCTCCCCCAACAAATCCAAACCCACCTCTCCACCCAGTTCAAAATCAACGACCTCACCCTGCGCACGCCCAACGGTGAGCAGACCCTGTTCCAGCACATGAACCTGACCCTGGAACCCCAGGAACAACTGCTGATCGTCGGCCCCAGCGGCTGCGGCAAAAGCTCAATGATGCGGGCTTTGGCGGGCCTGTGGAAAAATGGCAGCGGCAGTATTGAACGACCCGACAACAGCGAGATTTTGTTCTTGCCCCAGAAGCCCTACATGCTGCTGGGTACGCTGCGGGAGCAGTTGATCTATCCGAATATGCGAGAGGCCGTGGGCGATCGCGAAATCACCGAAGCCCTCACCCTCGTCAACCTCGAAGCCTTGCCCGATCGCGTCGGTGGCCTCGACAGCGAAAAAGACTGGCCCACGGTGCTCTCCCTCGGTGAACAACAGCGCCTTGCCTTTGCCCGCATCCTGCTCAACCAGCCCAAATACGTCATGCTCGACGAAGCCACCAGCGCCCTGGATGTGGCCAACGAGCGGCGGCTGTACGAACTTCTGCGCAGCCTCGATATCCTCTACATCAGCGTCGGCCACCGCCCCAACCTCAAGGACTACCACCGCAAGGTCCTAGAGATTGGCAGCACCAACGGCCAGGGTTGGAGCGTCATGGCCGCAGCGGACTATCGGTTTTTGGAATCCTGAAGATTTTTGGCATCCTGATTCTCGCCATACCTTCCGCCACTAGGGCTTACCGGGCCAATCAAAAGCGCTGGAGCCATTGGCCCCAGCGCTATGTACCGTCAAGACCCGATGCTGTTGCTTCCAGCGAACCGCTGGAGAAGCTGAGCGCCAGCTAGGAAAACGGAGGCAGGGGTAGGACAGCCGCCGTGCCAGCGCCCCCAGGGCCTTCCGTGGGTGCCCCAATCGAGCGAACCACCTCGACGCCATCTTCTTCCAAAATCACCACCGGCTCAGACCCTTGGCTTTCGATGCGCTTGACCAAAACACGACCGTTGGACAGGCGCTGACCCACTGAAACATAGCGACTGTTGGGCTCATTGGGAGCCTTAACGATCGCTTGATAGTTGGAGCCCACCAAAATAATGCCCGTTACTTCTACCCCTCTTGCCAAAGTTGGCTCAGGGATGGGAGGGCGCGCAGCCAGGTCAGGCAGAGCCAGGGGACGAGGGCTAGAAGCAGCACTGCCGGCAGTGCTGCCGGCGCTGGGGCCTGCTGCCCTACGTAGGCGCGGTCCGCTGCTGCTTCCTGGGCCTTC
>JAAUQQ010000346.1 GCA_012032745.1 Synechococcales cyanobacterium RM1_1_8 | reverse complement strand
GATTCGACATAGTAGAGGTAGTGTTTTAGGGCTTCAACACTCTGATCTTCAACGTTCACAGCGTTTGAAGCCTTTTTTCTCTCTTATGTCAGTGCCATTCGACCATAGCTCATAAGTCTGAGTCCAACCGATCTGAACCTGAGTAACTTAAACCTGAGTAACTTGAACCTGAGTAACTTGATATGGCTAGCCCAAAGCACTTTATTTCCCTACAGATGGCTGTGCTCACCGTCTCCGATAGCCGCACCGCCGAAACGGACAGCTCGGGAGCGCTGCTGGGCGATCGCCTCCGCCAGGCTGGCCACCAGCTGGCGGAAAAAGCCATCGTTCCCGATGATATCTATCAAATTCGCGCCATTGTTTCCCGCTGGATTGCTGACAGCGCCATCCAGGTCATCCTCACGACTGGCGGCACGGGCGTCACGGGCCGTGATGGCACCCCCGAAGCGATTTCCCCCCTGCTGGATAAGCAGATCGAAGGTTTTGGTGAACTCTTTCGCATGTTGTCCTACCAAGAGATCCAAACCTCTGCTCTGCAATCCCGTGCCCTGGCAGGTGTGGCCAATGGCACCTACCTCTTCTGCCTGCCCGGCTCCTCCGGTGCCTGCCGCACTGCCTGGGATGGGCTGATTCGGGATCAGCTCGATGCTCGCCATTCTCCCTGTAGCTTGGTTGAATTGATGCCTCGTCTGCGGGAGTGAGGGCGATCGCCCCAGCCGAACCCTCCCATGGAGCTAACCCATTGCTCTGGAGCCACCTGCATCGCTCTGGTGCTTGAGTGAAAACACGTAGGCATTTTGATTATGTGAATATTATTTATGCTCGTTCAGTGGCTCATGCCCTCCAGCTTCGCCGCCATTACAAGATCTTTTCCTTCCCAAAGCCTTGCTGTGAGACAGATGGCTGAGCTTTAAGTATATTCACTAGATGACAAAATACTGGGTTAGATGGGTAACATGTAATCGTGAGCAATAAGCTCATCGCTGGCTCCTGATTCTGCCAGGGTTGCCGTTTCTGCTCACAGCTTCTCTATTTCCGCTCCACTGCCCCAGCTTGACTCTTGTCTAGGTCTGAGGCTGGTTTTTGATGAAATTAAGCTGGCCGAGAGAGGCGCTTGCTGTCAGGAAATTGTCGTGATTCCTGGCGCTTGCTCCGATTTCTCGGACCCAACGCTATCGCCAACTAACAGGTGAATTTGAGTCAACATTCACCTGTTAGTTGGCCGAATTCTAAATTTTTTAGAAGAATAGTGCTGTGAAATTGATGTCCTTTCGGGCTCGATTTCCCACGCCTTCACTTTGACATGTCAGCGCATCTACACCGTGCAGACATTTGAGGTAGTGCTATGAATTCAGCCCAATTTACACTCAAAAATGAGTGGAGTACTGGACTGACTGCTGAAATTGCGATTCAGAACAAAAACAGCCAAGTTTTAGATGGCTGGCTGTTTGAGTTTGTGGCTGATTTTGAAATCACATCTTTTTGGAATGCTGAGCTGGTGCAGCGAGATGGCGATCGCTATGTTTCCGCAATCTCAGCTACAACCGCGCGATCGCCCCTGGACGGGATACCAGCTTTGGTTTCGCAGCCCAAAAAACAGCTTCAGATAGCAATCAGCCCCGCAACTTCCGCCTCAATGGCATTGCCCTAGGCGGCAGCGGCACGCCCGTGCCGACGCCGGTTCCAACGTCGGTTCCGACTCCGACTCCCCCAGGGAACTCCAGCCGAATTTTGATTGAGGCGGAGCAGTTTCGGACGAGCGATTTCCTGGATTTTAGTGCTCCCAACCGAGGCGGCCAAGGCGATGCCCAGCGCCGCAGCCTCAGCGTCGATGTGGAAAGAGCCTCCGGCCCGACGGCCAGCGGCTTCAATGTCGGCTGGATCCAAAAAGGCGAATACCTCACCTACGACATCGACATTGGCCAGGCAGGCAGCTACCGCCTCGATGCCAATATTGCCTCCGCTGTCAACAGCAACCATGCCTTCAAAGCGAGCCTCAATGGCCAAGCGACCACGGTCAACTTCACCGGCACGGGGGGCTGGCAAAACTGGCGCTCTGCCCAGGCCGATGCTTCCTTGAGCCTGGCTGCAGGGCGCTACCAGCTCCGCATTGACATGCTCAGCGACAACTTCAACCTCGACTATTTTCAGCTCACCCGGCTGGGGGGCACTACTCCAACGCCGGTTCCAACTCCAACGCCGGTTCCAGCGCCAACTCCCGTACCGGCACCCACTCCCGTGCCGACACCAACGCCCATTCCAGCCCCCACGCCGACACCCAACAATCCAACGGCTCCCCCCGCCCAAAACAATCCTCAAACAGGGCTGTTCAATTATGGCGAAGCCCTGCAAAAGTCTTTTCTGTTTTACGAAGCCCAGCGGGCTGGAGATTTACCCAGCGACAATCGCATCACCTGGCGCAAGGACAGCACCCTCTCCGATGGCGCAGATGTGGGCTTGAATCTCAGCGGTGGCTACTTTGATGCGGGGGACCATGTTAAGTTTGTTTTCCCCATGGCCAGCAGCATGACCCTGCTGAGCTGGGGCTTGGTGGAGTATCGAGGGGCTTACACCGCCAGCGGCCAGCTCGATGAAGCCCTTGAGGCAATCAAGTGGGGCACGGACTTCCTGCTCGCGGCCCACAAAACCTCGAATGGCCAAACCCAAGCCTTTGCCGGGCAGGTGGGGGATGGCAACCTGGACCATGCCTATTGGGGAGCGCCGGAAACCATGGCCATGGCGCGGCCCACGGCCCTGATCACCGCCCAAAAGCCAGGCTCTGAATTGGCTGCGGAGGCTGCCGCTGCCCTGGCTTCCGCTTCCATTGTCTTTCGCCCCACCGACAGCAGCTATGCCGATCGGCTGTTGACCAATGCGGTTCAGCTCTATGACTTTGCCGATCGCTACCGGGGTAAATACTCCGATGCCATCCCCAACAGCCGCGAATTTTATAACTCCTGGAGTGGCTACAGCGATGAACTGGTCTGGGGGGCCGCTTGGCTCCATGAAGCTTTTGAAGCCAAGGGAATCGAGGAAACCACGTACCTCGCCAAGGCCCAAGCGAGCTACAGCGGCCTCAATGCTGGCTGGACCCAGTCCTGGGATGACAAATCCCACGGCGCGGCCATTCTGCTGGCCCAGGAAACCGGCAATAGCCGCTACAAAAACGATGTGGAAGCCTGGCTCAATCGCTGGCAGCCCAACGGCAGCGTGACCTATACCGATGGCGGTCTGGCCTGGCTCGATCAGTGGGGTTCCCTGCGCTACAGCGCTAACACAGCGTTTCTCGCCGGTATCTATGGCGACACTGTCAATGATCCGGGGGAAAAGTACAGCAGCTTTGCCGAAAGCCAGGTGGATTATATTCTGGGCGACAATCCTCGGAATTTTAGCTACATGGTGGGCTTTGGAGATGATTTTGCCCAGAACCCTCACCATCGCGCTGCATCGGGGACTAATAACCTTTACAGCTCAGCCAATAACCGCCATGTGCTCTATGGTGCTTTGGTCGGCGGCCTCGGTTCTGCCAATGATTTTGCTTACCAGGATCGGCGATCGGATTACATCACCAATGAGGTGGCCCTGGACTACAACGCTGGTTTGACCGGGGCCCTGGCTCGGCAATACAGCCAGTACGGCGGCAATCCCATGGCCGATGCCGAACTCTATGGGTTGCTGGGTGTTTCCAGCGGTAACTAGGCTGTGGATGCCCTGGGCCCTGGTTTGGGAGATAGGCTTTGGGGGAGATAGACCGCTTGGGGAGACAAGCCCTGGAGGAGGCCAACAGCCCTTATCCGCTGAGGAACAGCTAGGCTTACCATGGACAGCGTTGGCTGCGGACTCCACGCTCCTACGATCCCACTCCATAGAGGGTTTGATACTCAATGACGTTCTACGATGACTTGTTCAGGCCTGATTTATCCAAGTTTGGTTTATCCCGGCTTGGTTTATCCCGGCTTGGTTTATCCCGGCATTGGCGATTGGGACAGGGCCTGTTGGGGCTGAGTATCTCCCTGGGTCTATCCCTGGGCCTGGCTTCCCTGGGCCTGGCTAGTGGGGGCATTGTCCTCACGCCGGGGACATCAGTTGCGCTCACCGCAGCAGCGGATCTCAATATTGATGTCACGGGCCTGCGCAATCAAAAGGGTGTGGTTTGTGTCGCACTGTTTGACGGTCCCGCTGGATTTCCTGCGGATGGAACTAAAGCAGTGAGTAACAAATGCTTCAAGATCGGTGCGACCACTCAGCGGGTTAATTTAGGCCAAGTTCGGTACGGTCGCTATGCATTGAGTATTCTCCATGATGAAAATGAGGATCAGAAGCTGAATACGGGCTTCCTGGGTATTCCCAAAGAAGGCATTGGCTTTTCGAAAAATCCCAGGATCAAGCGCCAGCTTCCGTTCGATGAAACGAGCTTTGAATTTGCTTCAGGCTCGGCTCCGCTAAAGGTGGTGATGAGGTATTTTTAGCTGCCTTTGGAGTTGCCCTTGGAGCGAGCTGGGGGCTGTGATCCAATAGATTGATTGGCAGATTGACTGGGCCTAGTCGTTTTCTAGGCCCAGTTGTTTTCTAGGCCACCGGTTGGGTCTCCTCGGCGACTTGCGATCGCGCCATTGCCCCCGCCAACTGCTCGGCCAAATATTCCACATGGGGGGATTCAAACAGCGTGTGGTGGTAGCCCGTTAACCGATGGATGCGGACACCATCCAAAGCTGCCGACTCGACCTTGGGCACCTGGGTTCGATGCATTTCGCTACAGAGGAAACAGTCGATCGCCCCCGCAAAAATCTGGGGTTGGTGGGCTGCGGTGGCTGCGTTGTAGCGTCTCAGCAGTAGGATATCTCGCCCCACCTCGGTCGCCCCCTCTCCCTGGGCCTGGCGGAAGTGGGATATCCAGCTCTGCCAGGTGACGCCCAGCTGGTGCTGAACCATCTCGACCTTGCTGCGCACTTTTCACCCAGGTAGGAGAGGCCAAAGTTGCGCAGATTTGCCAGTGGGAGTGCAAATCGTTGACCTCCGC
>JAAUQQ010000345.1 GCA_012032745.1 Synechococcales cyanobacterium RM1_1_8 | reverse complement strand
TGAGGTGCGCCAGCGCAAAGCCAATGGCGAAGACCTGCCCATCGCCAAGGCCAAGGTCACCATGGTGACCTGCCCCTGGGGGCGACCGAGGATCGGGTCTGCGGCACGATCGACATCGAAAAGGCCCTAGCTGAGGGGGTCAAAGCCTTCGAGCCCGGCCTGTTGGCCAGGGCCAATCGCGGCATTCTCTACGTGGATGAGGTCAACCTGCTCGATGACCATCTGGTGGATGTGTTGCTCGATTCCGCTGCCTCGGGCTGGAACACCGTCGAGCGCGAAGGCATCTCCATTCGCCACCCCGCCCGCTTTGTGCTGGTGGGCTCCGGCAACCCCGAGGAGGGCGAACTGCGGCCCCAGCTCTTGGATCGCTTCGGCATGAGTGTCGAAGTGCGCACCGTGCGCGACCCCGAACAGCGGGTGCAGGTGGTGGAGCAGCGATCGGAGTTTGATGCCGACCCCCAGGGCTTTTTGAGCCAGCACCAGGCCGAGCAGGATGCCCTGCAAGCCAAGCTCGTCGCCGCCCAGGAACTGCTGCCCAAGGTCACCCTGGACTACGATACGCGGGTCCAAATCTCCCAGGTTTGTTCCGACCTAGACATCGATGGGCTGCGGGGCGATCTGGTCGCCAACCGGGCGGTCAAGGCGCTGACGGCCCTGGAAGGCCGCACGGAGGCCACCGTGGAAGACTTGCAGCGGGTGATTACCCTCTGCCTGCGCCACCGCCTGCGCAAGGATCCGCTGGAGTCGGTGGATTCCGGCTCTAAGGTGATGAAGACGTTCTGTGCGGTGTTCGGCTTGGCGGAGCCCAGCGAGCAGACCGGTCAGCAGACCATTGCCCTAACCAATGGCCGCCGCTAGATTGGCTGCTGGTTTGAAGCAAGCAGAAAGCGGGCAACTCAGGAGGTCAAGCTAGCCTGCTCCACCACCACCGCTGTGTGGGGAACGGCGGGTTCCGAGAAGCCCCTGGGGTCCGCCAGGGCCGTGGCCATCATGGTTTGGTAGTCGCCCCGTTCCAAACTCTGGGCCGCATCCTCCGCCGAGAGCGGTCCAGAAAAGAAGTAGCCCTGGACGTATTCACAGCCGGTTTTTTGGACTTGGAAGAGCTGCTCGGCGGTTTCGACGCCCTCGGCGATCGCCCCCATGTTCAGTTCATTGGCCAGGTTGACAATCGTCTTGATGATTCCCCAGTGGCCTTCCTGGGCTCGGGAAGAAATCACAAAGGAGCGATCGATTTTCAGCACATCCACGGGAAAACGGTGCAGGCGGCTGAGGGAAGAATAGCCCGTGCCAAAGTCATCAATGCAGAGGTTGATACCCAGGTCGCAGATATCCCTGAGGCGCTGTTCCAAAGCATCTCCGTGATCATCGATCAACACCCCCTCCGTGATCTCCACCCGCAGACAGGCCGGATCCAGGTCCGTCTCCTGGAGCACCGCTTGGATTTGCTCAACAATATCGGCCTGGGTGAACTGGTGACCCGAGACATTCACCGCCATTTTGAGGTGGGGCTGGGCCAGGCCAGAGCGCTGCCAGGCTCGGAGCTGTTGGCAGGCCTCCCGCAGCACCCAAGCGCCCAGCTCGACAATTAAGCCGCTCTCTTCTGCGGCGGGGATGAACTGGGTCGGCGAAATCTTGCCCAGCTCGGGGTGATTCCAGCGCACGAGGGCCTCGAAGCTGGCGATCGCCCCATCGGGCAGCGACACAATCGGTTGATACATGAGCTGTAGCTGATTGTGACGCAGGGCCTGGCGCAGATCGGTTTCCATTTGCAGTTGGTCTAGGGCATAGGAATGGAGATTGCGATCAAACACCTCGGAGCGGGTTTTGCAGCGCTTGGCCCGATCCATGGCGACATCGGCATCCCGCAGCAACGCTTCAATGCTGTTGTAAAGTTCCTGGCTGTCGCGATCGCGACAAGGAGCCAAACCAATGCTGACATTGACAAAGCAATCTTGATTTTGAAGGCTAAACTGGCTGCCCAGGCTTTTGTGAATGCGCTTGGCCACCGCCAAGGCTGCCTCGGCGCTGGGGGTGTTGTCCAGCAAAACCGCAAACTCATCGCCCCCCAAGCGGGCCAGGGTATCGTTGGAGGAGAGGCAGCTGCGGAGGCGATCGCTAAACTGCACCAGAAGCTGATCGCCCAACAGGGGACCGAGGCTCTCATTGATGACTTTGAAGCGATCGAGATTCAACAGCATCAAAGTGAAGTCCCGCCCCGCTTCCTTGGCCTGGGTCAGACAGTGCTGGAGCTGGGTCGTAAACTGCGTGCGGTTGGGCAACCCCGTCAGCGCATCATACAAGGCGCTATACATCAACCTTTCCTCAGCCTGCTGGTAATCCGTAATATCCTTGACGGTGCCCTCAAAATAGAGATGATTGCCGCTGCCATCCTGAACAGGGTGAACCGTAAACGACCCCCACAGCACTGCCCCATCGCGGCGATGGACCTGGGTTTTATAATCCACCACCTCCCCCGCCTCATCCATTTCAGTCAAAAACAACTGCCACTGTTCCGGCGACACAAACAACTGTTTGCTGACATCGGTCAGCGTCGTGATCAAACTTTCGGGGGAGTCATAGCCCAGCATGGTCGCCAAAGCGGGGTTCGCACTGATGTAATAACCCTCCCGCGTCATCTGAAAAATGCCCTCATTGGCCGTCTCAAACAGCGTTTGATAGCGCTCCTCGGCCCGCTGCAACGCCTGCTCCGTCAGCTTGTGGCGGGTCAGATCCACCACCTGCACCAAGAAACTCAAGGGCTGCTGCTGGGAGTCATACATCAAGGCAATCTTCAGCAGCACATGGACCGTCCGACCATCGCGGGCCACATAACGCTTCTTGACCTGGGCATAGGGCTGGCCTTCATCCAGCAGCTTCTTAACCAGCGCCGAACTCACCGCCTGATCGGCCCGATAGGTAATCTCCTGCTGGGAGAGGGTCAACAGCTCCTCTTTGCTGTAGCCCAGGGTTTTGCTCAGGGCCGTATTCACCCGCAAATAGCGACCGTTTAAGTCCATCACCGCCATGCCAATGGAAGCGAGGTCAAAGATCAGGTGATACATGGCCTCGGAGGATTCCATTAGCCGCTCGCGCTGGTGAAGCTGGGCCAGCGTATTTTCAAAGTGATAGCTGAGCTGCGTAAACTCATCGGGGAACGGGGTTTGGGAAAAGGCCCGCAGCGCTTGGCAATCTTGATCAATTTCGAAGCGCTTCACCGCCTGGGTAAAGCGATGCAGCCGCTCGATCCAATTGCCCGCCAGCCAGTAGACCCCCAGCCAAACCAAGCCAAAAATAGCGATGCCGGTCACAATCAGGCGATGCCGAAAGGCCTGGGCAGCCCGGCCCAGTTCTCCCGGAGCCAATTCTCCCGGAGCCAATTTTCCCGGACCCAATTCTCCCGGAGCCAATTCTCCCGGACCCAGTTCTACCTGACCTAGAGCAAGGGCACCATGACAGTTGCGTTCCGAACATTGGGAGGCCCATGCTTGCGCCACCCCATCGCGCGTCACCCAGTCTCGCAACAGTTCTTGGTGTGATTGGTCTAAAAACAGGCCACCTAGGGCAAGGCTACCCCCCAGCAGCAGGGCCAAACCCAGCATGAGCTTGAGGCGCTGGCTGATGAGAGGAGTCAGGGAATTGTGCGTCATCGGAAAACCTTGACAAAGAGAAATTCATTTCAGGTAGTGCATCCACTCCATCCAGGGAGATGCAGGCCAAGGTGAGGTGCGGCCCACTCAAAATGCTCTGAATACCTGTTCTAGGAACTGTGGTGAATATTCATCTGGATATTCATATTGAGCGGTTGGTTTGGGCCTTGGGTCTGTGCATTCGATCACGCCAAGGTGGGGGCGCAGCCAGGGTAAAAGGCCCCAGTTTCCGGGAAGAAACGAGGGAAACGGTGACCCAAATCGTCCTACTACGCCATAGAACAAAGCCCGGCAGGATTCGTCAATGGACTGATGACTGTCGATGGGGGAGGGCATTGGCCCTTTGCCGAGGGGCTTGGGTGGGGAAGGCTTGGTTTTCCCAGCGGTCGGGCCTACATTAGGTAAGGTACACAGCTTCTGAGCGGAACTAACAGGGGCTAAACACGGAATAGAGATGGCGTTTACCCTCGCTCGGTCTGGGGCTTGGCATCCGCCCACAGGCCAAAATCATGAATGTTTGCTTTACAAGATTTGTAGCGGTTGCGACAAAATCAGCCAGAATTTAACCTTTTCTTAAGGTAATAGTCAAGCTTGGAGGGAGCGCGATGTCCTTGCCCAAGGCCCAGCAAATGAACGCTCTAGAGAACGAATGCTTAAGATGAATGCTCAGGAGTTCCCCAGATGACTGTTGGAATTTGGGTGTTGGGCGACCAACTATGGTCAGGGCAGGCGGCGATCGCTGCCTCCCCCAAGCCCCTAGCCAGTCACCCCCCAGGCTCCCCGGCCAAGCTGATCTTGATTGAATCCACGGCTTGGGCCCAGCGCCGCCCCTACCACTACCAAAAGCTGGTGCTGGTCTGGTCCGCCATGCGTCATTTCGCAGCGGAGCAGGAGGCTGCCGGTTGGTCTGTGATCTATCGGCGGGGGGAGCATTTTGGGGTGGAACTGCACCGGGTGATTGAAGCAGAGGGCATTACAGAATTGCGGATCATGGAGCCCAGCGATCGCCCCTTCCGCCAGGCCATTGACCAGCTCTGCTTGCCCTGTGACCTCACCTGGTATCCCAATAACCAGTTCCTCTGGAGCCCCGCAGAATTTGCCGCCTGGGCCGAGCCCTACAAACAACTGCGCCTGGAAAACTTCTACCGGGCCGGACGCAAGCGCTTTGATGTTTTGATGACCGAAGATCAGCCCAGGGGCGGCCAGTGGAATTTTGATCAGCAGAACCGCAAGCCCCCGCCGAAGTCAGGTTTGAACCCGCCATCGCCCCGCTGGTTCCCCCCGGATCAGATCACTCAAGGGGTGGTGGCCGATATTCACCGAGAGGGGCTGAAGGGTTTTGGGGCGATCGCGCCCTTCGGCTGGGCCGTGACGCGGGACCAGGCCCTGGCGGTTTTGGATGACTTCATCACGTG
>JAAUQQ010000012.1 GCA_012032745.1 Synechococcales cyanobacterium RM1_1_8 | reverse complement strand
GTCTGGCACAGCGAGGCATAAGTTTCTGTAATAGCCCCAGCCCCAGCTACCAGTAGAATCGAGCGTAAGTTTTGCCCCCTCATCCCCAACCCCCTCTCCCACAGAGGAGCTCCGATCTGGCTCCCCTTCTCCACCAAATGGAAAAGGGGGTGGGGGATGAGGTCGGCTTAAGCTAGCCTGAGAACCTCCGCCTTGCCGTACTAGTCCACCGCTCCATTAACCCTCCCGCTCACCGCCCCGTTCACCGGTGCGGAGATCTGCTGGGTTGCCGCTGGAGCCCGAAAAAATGGGTGCTGACAATTTGCCAACACCCCCCTGCCCAGGCTTACTTCCCATCCCCTGGGCCTATTTCACATCCACATTGAAGGCATAGTCATAGCCAAACGTATCGGACCTCAGCACGAGCTGATAATCACCGCTCTCATTCAACTTGCCGGACCAGACATCTGTCTCCAGCGTGCTGTCCTGTCGGCCCGGCCCCGCGAACACCACGGCCTCGCTAGGGGACTGGAGCGCTGGCATGGGGCCGCCGCGCCCGCTAATCGTCAAGGTTTGCCCTCTTTCCAGGGCCAACTTGTATTGGTGAACCCCCGGCCCCACGAAACGTCCGCGTACCAAGGCAGTCTTGGTCTGGTCGGGGGGCAGCACAACCCTGGCTAGTTTTGTGTGGCAGCCATAGTCCGTCAGCGCCATGGGCACCCAGCCCTGGGCTGTGGCCTGGTTGGGCACCGTCACCGCAAACCAGCCGTTCTGCTGCCCGACCACATCCAAAAACTGCTCATTGGCAATCTCCGCAACGATCGCCGCAGCGGGCGAAGGCGTAGCCCGCACGCTCAAGGGAGGATTGGGATCCTTGGCCTGGGTCAATTTCACCAAGCAACGCTCCAACTGCGTCGAGGCATCCGTCGAAGCGGGCACCGCCAACACCGTTCGGGGCTGGGAGCCCGCCACAAAAATGTCCCCCGTCGGGGATTGGGGCTCAACGGGGGCCGAGGCTTCCCCCTGGAGCTTGGCCCAGCGGTTGCCAGTCCAAATGGCAGCCAAGGCTCCCAACAGCAGAAAAATAATTAGTGGCCATTTATAAGACGGTCCAGCCATGGCGCTCCGTACAGCAAGGGTGAGATGGGTTGACCTGATGCTGGGGAAACAATAGCCCATTCCTGTGCTGCGATCGCCCACAGGTCCCGCTGATCAAGGCCCTTGTAATATAAGCGCCAGGACAGCATCCGGGGCAATTGCAAGGAACGGCTATCTATCCTCAGCGTACTTTGCAAAAATAGAGATGAATTCTAGAAAAAGCAAGTTTCCACGATTTGTCATCTCCAGATCTCCAGCTTTCGAGCTATGACTACGAGCTTCCCCCGGATCGTATTGCCCAAAACCCAGTCTCCCCGAGAGACCACGCTAGGCTACTGGTCCTGCCCCCGGAAGGCGGCCTACTGCACCAGCATTTCCACGCCCTGCCGGAGCTACTCCAACCGGGCGATCTGCTCGTGCTCAACAACACCCGAGTCATCCCCGCCCGGCTCCATGGCCAAAAGGTCGGGGGAGCCCAGGTGGAAGTGTTTCTGATAGAGGAGCGGCAGGCCAGTGAGCGATCGCCCCAATGGTTGGCCTTGGTCAAACCCGGTCGCCGTCTCAAGCCCGGCGCCGAGGTTTGCTTTGGCGGGGGCGATCGCCCCCTGCTCCGGGCCAAGATCCTCGCCAATGACCCCGCTACGGGCGGACGCATCGTTCAATTCCAAGCCCCCCCCGGCTGTTCCTTCCAGGACTGCCTCCTGCAACTGGGGGAAGTGCCCCCTGCCCCCCTACATCACCCAATCCACCGCCCAGGACGAGCAATACCAAACCATCTACAGCGAAGCCCCTGGGGCGGTCGCAGCCCCCACCGCCGGTCTGCACTTTACTCCCCAACTGCTGGACAGGCTCAAAGCCCGAGGCATTGGCCAAGCCTTGATCACGCTCCATGTAGGCATTGGCACCTTCCGCCCGGTGGAGGCAGAAAACATCACCGCCCATTCCATGCATGGGGAATGGATTGAGGTCTCCGCCGAAACCATCCAACAGATCGAAGCGACCAAGGCCAGCGGCGGTCGGGTGATTGCCGTGGGCACCACCGTGGTGCGGGCCCTGGAAGGGGCAGCCCAGGCTGGCAGCCTTGAACCATGCGGGGCAAGGTGAACCTATTTATCTATCCGGGCTATCGCTGGCGGGTCGTGGATGGCTTGATTACCAACTTCCATTTGCCCAAATCCAGCCTGATGATGTTGGTCAGCGCCTGGCGGGGCGAGAGCGCTTGCTGGCAGCCTATGAAACGGCGATCGCCCTCAACTACCGCTTCTATTCCTTCGGCGATGCCATGCTGATCCTGCCCAACTCTGGCCCTAGCCATCTGGGCCCCGAGCTCCAGAGCTAGCGTCAGGCCCAGATCTGCCAGATCTGTAGGGCTTGCCAACTCGCCCGATCGCGAGATCACGACGAGGTAGTAAAAGCTACAAAGAAAAATGAAGATACTGGCTAGTCGATCTCACCTAGAGCGTCCCAAGTCCCACAGGGAGAGCCATCTCAGCGGATTCCATGGGTCATTCGCAAACATAAACCCTCCATAAAGTCGAGGTCATTAGATCCCCGCTCTCCTAGAGGCGATTATGATTGGGATAATTCGTCTAATTCACGGGAATAGTGTCATCAGGACTATTTCCAGAGGTGTCTTCCCAAGGGTAGATGCTTAGAATCATCCTCCTAGAATTGCAATCTTCCCGAGACCTACAATTCCCCCTGGAATTAGAGGAACTATGGCGTCAATCAGGCCTCTCGCGCTGTCTGGGATTGTCCTCTTGGACCACATCCCTCACTGGTCCCCCGCCGTTGGCGTACTAACCGTTGACGTGGATGCTCACCCCCCCCCAAGCCAGGGGCTTCCGAAAATCTGCGGCCGGATACGGTTGCGATTAAAAGAACACCGTTGCCGAAAGCAGCAGTGGCGCTCAGGCGTTGGAATCAAGTCTGCAACTCATAAACTCTGAAACTTGGGGAGCTTAAGTAACCACTATGAAAAATCACACTATTGTCATCGGAGCAGGCCCCGCCGGGCTCACCGCTGCCTATGAGCTGAGTAAACAGGGCATCCAACCCACCGTCCTGGAAGGAGCTAATAAAGTGGGCGGGATCTCTCGCACGGAAACCTACAAAGGATACCGCTTTGACATCGGCGGCCACCGCTTCTTTACGAAAATTACCGATGTCCAACGGATTTGGAAGGAGATTTTGGGCGATGAGTTTATCCAAGTGCCCCGTCTCTCCAGAATTTACTATCGCAATAAGTTTTTCAATTACCCCCTATCGATTCCCAATACCCTCAAAAATCTGGGTCTGGTGGACAGTGCTCTGATTGGCCTGAGCTACCTCAAAGCCCTGGTGCCGTCGAAGTTGCAGCCCCGTGAAGCGGAAAATTTTGAAGATTGGGTCAGCGATCGCTTCGGCAAGCGCCTCTACCGCACCTTCTTCAAGACCTACACCGAAAAGGTCTGGGGCATGCCTTGCAGCGAAATCCAGGCCGAATGGGCAGCCCAGCGGATCAAAGGCCTCTCCCTGCGCAAGGCCGTCACCGATGCGATCTTCGGCAGCAGCGATGCCAAAACCCTAATTAAAGAGTTCGACTATCCGCTCTACGGCCCCGGCATGATGTGGGAGCGCTGCACCGAAATCATCGAAGCCAATGGCTCCCAGGTCCACATGGAAACGCGGGTGACGCGGGTGGAGCACCAGGACCATCGCATCACCAAGATCATCGCCCAGCGAGGGGACAAGACCCTGGAATTGGAGGCTGACCAGGTGATCTCCAGTATGCCGGTGACCCTGTTGGCCCGCTGCATGGATCCCCCGGCCCCGGAGGCGGTGTTGACTGCTTCGCGGAGCCTGAAATACCGCGATTTTCTGATCGTTTCGCTGATTGTGGATCAAGCCGATCTGTTCCCGGACAACTGGATTTACATCCACAGTCCTGAATTCAAAGTCGGGCGCATTCAGAATTTCAAGAACTGGAGCCCTGCCATGGTGCCCGATGCCAGCAAAACCTGCCTGGGCATGGAATATTTCTGTAGCGAAGGGGATGAGATCTGGGCCATGGATGATCAGGCGCTGATTGCCCTGGCCAGCCGCGAGATTGCAGGCCTGGGCCTGATGGCCCAGGGGGTCCAGGTGGAGGATGGCACGGTGATTCGTCAGCGCAAGGCCTATCCGGTCTACGATGCGACCTACAAGGACAACCTCGAAACCATCCGCAGCTACCTGGCAACCTTTGAAAATTTGCAAACGGTGGGGCGCAACGGTATGCACCGCTACAACAACCAGGATCATTCCATGATGAGCGGCCTGTTGGCAGCCAGGAATCTGCTGGGCGGCTCCCACGATCTGTGGAATATCAATACGGAGAAGTCCTACCACGAGGATTACAGCCGCGAGGAGTGGAATCGGCAGCAGCAGGATCTCTCCCCGGCGGAGAAGGCAGCGGCGATCGCCCTCTAGCCATCAATTCTGGCAAGCGGTTCTGGCCCAACTACTCCAACCGCCCCAGTCCCAGCGGCCTGGAGCCTATTGTTCACCCAGCCACTGCTCCAGCCGCTGAAACCAACGAGAGCGCACCAGCGCTACCCCCAAACTGCCGGGCAACAGTAAAAACAGCCCAAACAGCCGCAGCACGAACAGCCCCGCCTCTGTGCCCAAGGCTCCGGCCCGGAACTGCACCACCCAAACCCCGGCCAAAAGCGCCAACAGCAGCGGCACCAAGGTCCAACTCTGCCAGGAGGTCTGCTGCCAATCCCAGTTCACCGGCTGGCGAATCCAGCCCAGCAGCCCCTGGCCCAGGGCCTGGAGGGCGCGCAGCCCCTGGCCGGGCCGCCAGGTCTCTAACAGGAAAATGCTCCCCAGTAAAATTGTCCCCGGCAGGGAATCCAGGTCATAGCGCAGGCGGTGGAAACCGTGGTAGGGCAGGCCAATTAGAAGGTTCAGCACCAGCTTGGGCAAGGACCAAATCGCTTCAGGCATGGCGCTCAGCGAGCCCGTCACCGCTGCGTTGAGGGCGATCGCCAAGACGAACAAGCTGACCATCACGCCCCCGTACAGTAAAATTTGCCTCGGGGAAGCCAGCCGAAGGGTATGTTCTGCCCGCTGTTCTGCCCGCTGTTCTGCCTGTTTTTTTGCGCCTGCTGTGTGATTGCCCAACAAATAGACCGGCAGCCCCGCCAGGGCCACTCCGGCCCCTGCAATGCTTTGCCCCCAGAGCAGCAGCCCCAACAATCCCAGCCCAACCCCGAGCCGCAGGGGCCATCCACCCCAGAGCGCCCACCGACCATAGGCCAAACTGGCCAGCCCCGCCGCCCCAACCCCGGCCATCACCCTGCCTGGGAGGCGAGCACCCGCCAGGGGCAGGGTTGACAGAGGTTGATTGAAAGCCTGCTCCAGCCAGGCGATCGCCTCCCGCTGCAACTGCCCATCGTAGGGTGCGAGGGCATGGTCAATGGTCGGCGACAGCGCCAGCCGCCGCGCCGTGCCCAGGGCAAACGATCCCAGGGTGGTGCCTGCCTCCAGTTTTTGCCCAGGTGGTAGGCCTGCGGCGATCGCTGCAAACTCCTGCATTTGGCCCACTGGATTCAACTGCTCATAAACACCACTGCCAAACAGCAAATTGGCTGGAGACTGGCGGGTGGCAAATCCAGCGATGCCTAGCACCACCGTGGCCTTGAGCTCGGGATGGGCCAGGCCCATTTCCAATGCTGTCGTCCCGCCCATGGAATGGCCCACAATCCCCAGCCGCTTGGCATCCAGCCGGGGCTGCTGCTGCATCCATTGCACCAGGGCCTTAGCATCGCTCAGATTGGCCTGGGGCGATACCGGGCGGCGGTAGGACTGACCATAGCCGCCAAAATCAAACACCACCCCAGCAATGCCACGCCGCGCCAGCTCCCAAGCCAGGGGCGCAAAGGTCTCCTTGTGGGAGCTGAGCCCGTGGCAAAACAGCACGGCGGGCACGGGCTCCAGGACTGACGGCATGAAGACTTGGCCGACTAGAACTTGGCCTGGGGATGGCTCCATCGAAAACTGCTGTATGGAAACCGCCGCGCCTGGATCTGGCCATCCGAACCACGACCCCCAGACGAGCAACAGCCCCCACAGCAGTCCTGGCCGAAAGTTTCGCCGCAGCATTTTTCCCATAAATCAGGATTTCCCCAAAAACACAATATCCGTAGGGACCGGTTTAGCCAAAAGGTCCACGACTTTGACCAAAAGATTGGGGCAAAACCTGCCCCTACGCCAGGGGTATTGTGGTTCTCATCCCCTTCCTCACTGCCCCCGTAAATTTCCCATGGCTGCCCTGCCGCTCCACACCACCGACCTCCTGGCCCACTACCGCCGCATTGCCCAGCAGCCCCTCACTGTAGTCGATGTGGAAACCACCGGCTTCCGCCCCCCCGGCGCAAGGGTGATCGAGCTTTCCGTGCTCCATGCCAGCCTCGCCGATGGCATCTATGAACAGAGCACCCACCTGTTCAACCCCGGCGTCAGCGTTCCCGCTGAAATTACCCGTTTCACGGGCATCACCCAGGCCATGGTAGACAACGCCAGCCCCGCCGAGCAGCTCTGGCCCCGCTACCACCGCCGCCTCGACGATGGCGTGCTCACTGCCCACAACCTCAGCTTCGACTATGGCTTCCTGCGGGCCGAACTGCAACGCCACGGCCTAGCCTGGGAGCGGCCCGAATCGGCCCAGTTTTGCACGGTCAAACTCTCGCGGCTGATGCTGGCGACCTGCCCTCCCGCAGTTTGCCCCGGCTGGTGGAAACGTTTGATTTCAAAGTTGGGGCTTCCCACCGAGCTGAGGCGGATACGCTGGCCTGTTGGCTGTTGGCCCAGCGGCTGTTGACGGAGCTGATGGAGGCATCTGATCAGGGAGCCCTGGAGCTGTTGCGCCAGGAGTGGATTCCTTTGAGCAAGGCTGCGCAGATTGTGGGGCGATCGCGCCAAAAAACCCAGAACCTGCTCCATGAGCTTTGCCACCGCCAGGGCTGGCAGCCCCGGCGCTCCCAGCGCAGCCAGGCCTATCGCTATCGCCGCCATTGGGCGGATCTGCTACGGGAACAGGTCGCGCAAGATCCCTAGGTGAGACGGGTGGAACGGCTTGCCTCGGGCTATTTCTGGCGCTATTTCTGGCGCTATTTCTGGCGATCGCCCAGCCAGTCCATCGGCAATCCCTGGCCAGCCTGGAGCATTGAGGAAGTTTGGGAGTTCGCGATCGCCCAGTCCAAGGTCTCCTGCACTTGCCCATAGAGCTGCTCAGCTTGTTCGGGCGAGTTGCCAATACAGGTCAAGCCCAGCTTGCCAAATTCCGAGAGGCAGCCGATCAAATGAAACACCGTTCCGGTTTTGGTGGCGCTATCAAAGTGAAGCTGGTGGTCCGCAATGATGTCCATCAGATCCTCCGGCAACAGCCCCTGGTAGCGATTGCGGCCTGAGGTTCCGATCGCATCGCCCTGCAAGTTATCGGTCGCTTTGTAATATTTGGGACTGCCCGGTTGGCTATAGAACAAGCCATCGCGCGGGTCATAGATGCCGTTGGTCAAGTAGTTCAGCGTCATGAACGGGTGGGTCGTGCCCCCTTTGCGCAGGTTGATTTCAATCGCCTGGGCCTGCCACTGGCCATCGGGCTGTTGAACCACCACAAAATCCACGCCGAACCGCTCCAGGGCTCCCTTGGCGGCCAGACAGCGCCCCACCGCCAGGCCATATTCTTGCATCTGCAACCGATAGCCCGCCGCCGCTGGAAAGCGGCAACCCAGATAGATCTGGCCATCGGGGCCACCGAGAATTTGATCGTGGGTGGAGAGGATGGTCACATCACCCATGGGGCTAATACTGCCCTGGACGCTGGGGGAGAACTTGATGTCACCTTCGATGAAGGCTTCGGCGATCGCCCCCAATTCCGGCAGCCGCGACCCAAAGCTGGCCCAGGTTTCCCCAGCGGCCTGGAAGCTGAGTTTGGGAAAGCTTCGCTGGAGGGCGGTGACGCGATCGCCATGGCCCACCCCAGCATCGCACCGACCCGATCTCCCATGCCCCAGCGGCGCAAAGGCCGCCAGAGGCCGCAGATCCAGCAGGGCATTGCCCTCCCCCGAAAAGCCTTCATCCAGTTTGATCACCATGCGCTGGAGCTGGGGCTGGCGCTCCCAGAGTTGGGCAGCGGCCTGGGCCAGGTCGGCTTCGCTGTGAACCAACGGGCTGCCATCGGGGTGGGGTACGCCACATTCGGCAAACAGTTCGCGGCTGCCGGACTTGGTGCCCCAGTGGAGCAGGTCTGGGCTGGTGCCAAACAGGGGCACCCCCAGGGCAAGGGAGAGCTGCTTCTCCCAATCACTGACGTTGAAACAGGCCATGAACGACTTGTCAGGGCGCAAGGCTTGGCGAATGCGCTGGACCAGGCGAGGACGTTCCAGGATTTTTGGCTTAGCGGGCGGGGGAGCTGTCGTAGGTAGACAGCAGTAGCAGGCGCTGGCGGGCGTGGGAGAAGGGAATGCCGGGCAGCAGTTGGAGATAGTAGTCGATGACGATGGGGTGCAGGGGCTGGGAGGTGACATAGATCAGCCGCGTGTGGGGGTTGCGCAGGCGAATCAGGGAAAACAGCAGGCGCTCTTCGTAGTGCAATGCGCCATCGATTTTGTTCAGCTCCCGCTGATCGACACTGAGGGAAGGGACGATCAAGATATCGCAGTCCTGGCGGATGCCATCGCCCTCACCTAGGCCGAGGATCTGCCAGCGATCGCGCAGGTTCTGTTGCAGTTGTTCAAAGCTAGGCGGGGCTGGCAGCATCATCTCATCTCCAAACGGGTCTCCAGTCCCATTAGCGCATGGAGCGCTTTACAAAGCTGCATGGAGCGAGATTGTCTTAAAATCAAGGACTCAAGCCCCACAAGCCTCGTCGCTAAGCGAGAGACCTGCAAAGGATGCTAGAACAATATCGCCACCATGTCGCCGAACGAAATGCCCTAGGCATTCCCCCCCTACCCCTCGATGCAGAACAAACAGCGGCCCTGTGCGAACTGCTCAAGGCCCCCCCAGCAGGTGAGGAAGCGTTTTTGATGTCGCTGTTGCGCGATCGCATTCCCCCCGGCGTAGACCCAGCATCCTATGTCAAAGCCAGCTTTTTGAGCGCGATCGCCCAGGGCGATGCCGCCAGCCCTCTGATTAGCCCGGTGGAAGCGGTCCAGCTCCTGGGCACGATGATGGGTGGCTACAACATCAGCCCGCTGATCGACCTGCTCAAGTCCCACCACACCGACCTGGCCGCCGCCGCCGCCGCCGCCCTGGGCAAGACCCTGCTGGTCTACGATGCCTTCAATGACATCATGGAGCTGGCCGGTACAAATCGATACGCCAAGCAAGTGATCGATGCCTGGGCCAATGCCGACTGGTTCACCAGCCGTCCGACATTGCCCGAATCGCTCACCATCACGGTGTTCAAAGTCCCCGGCGAAACCAACACCGATGACCTCTCCCCCGCCCCCCACGCCACCACCCGCCCCGACATTCCCCTCCACGCCCTGGCGATGCTAGAAAGCAAAATGCCCGAGGGCCTGGAGACGATTAAAACACTGAAGCAAAAAGGCCATCCCGTGGCCTACGTGGGCGATGTGGTGGGCACCGGCTCCTCGCGCAAATCGGCGATCAACTCCGTCATTTGGTGCATCGGCGAGGACATCCCCTTCGTGCCCAACAAGCGCACCGGCGGCGTCATCCTCGGCAGCCAAATTGCGCCCATCTTCTTCAATACCGGCGAGGATTCCGGCTCCCTGCCGATCGAATGCGATGTCTCGGCCATGAACACCGGCGATGTGCTGACGATTTATCCCTACCAAGGCGAAATTAAAAACGAAGCGGGCGAATTGGTTTCCAGCTTCGTGCTCAAGCCCGAAACCCTGGTGGATGAAGTCCGGGCCGGGGGCCGAATTCCCCTGCTGATCGGGCGCGCCCTGACGGACAAAACCCGCGCCGCCCTGGGACTGCCCGCCAGCGATGTCTTCACCCGCCCCCAGCCCCCCGAGGGCCATGGCCAAGGCTTCACCCTGGCCCAAAAAATGGTGGGCAAAGCCTGCGGGCTGGCCGGGGTGCTGCCCGGCACCTCCTGCGAACCGCTGATGACCAGCGTCGGCTCCCAGGACACCACCGGCCCCATGACCCGCGATGAAATGAAGGAACTGGCCTGCCTCGGCTTCAGCGCCGACTTGGTGCTGCAAACCTTCTGCCACACCTCCGCTTACCCCAAGCCGGTGGATGTGGAAACCCACCGCACCCTGCCAGATTTCTTTGCCCAGCGGGGCGGCATTGCCCTCAACCCCGGCGATGGCATTATCCATTCCTGGCTCAACCGCATGTTGCTGCCGGACACCGTTGGCACGGGTGGCGACTCCCACACCCGCTTCCCCCTGGGCATTTCCTTCCCGGCGGGCTCGGGTTTGGTGGCCTTTGCGGCGGCGATCGGGGCCATGCCGTTGGATATGCCGGAGTCGGTGCTGGTCAAGTTCACCGGCAAACTTCAGCCCGGCGTGACCCTGCGGGACGTGGTCAATGCCATTCCCTATGTGGCGATCCAAACCGGCAGATTGACCGTGGCCAAGGAGAACAAGATCAATGTCTTCTCCGGTCGGATCATGGAAATGGAAGGGCTACCGGACCTGAAGCTGGAGCAGGCCTTTGAGCTGACCGATGCCACCGCCGAGCGCTCCTGCGCAGGCAGCACGATCAAGCTTAGCGAGGCAACCGTGGCGGAATACCTGCGCTCCAATGTGACGCTGCTCAAAAACATGATCGCGCGGGGCTACAAAGACGCCCGGACGATCGCCCGTCGCATCCAAGCCATGGAGGATTGGCTGGCCAACCCCAGCCTGATGGCCGCCGATGGCAATGCGGAGTATGCCGATGTGGTGGAGATCAACCTGGATGAGATCAAAGAACCGATCCTGGCGGCTCCCAATGACCCCGACAACATCAAGCTGATGTCCGACTGTGCCGGTGCGCCCATTGATGAGGTGTTCATTGGTTCTTGTATGACCAACATTGGCCATTACCGCGCTGCCGCCAAGATCCTCGAAGGGGCCGGGCCGGTGAAGGTGCGCCTCTGGGTGGCCCCGCCGACGCGCATGGATGAGCAGCAGCTCCGGGCCGAGGGCATCTACGGCATTCTGGCTGCTTCGGGTGCCCGCACGGAGGAGCCGGGCTGTAGTCTCTGCATGGGCAACCAAGCCCGCGTGGCGGACAATGTCACGGTGTTTTCGACTTCGACGCGCAACTTCAACAACCGCATGGGCAAGGGTGCGCAGGTTTACCTCGGTTCGGCGGAGCTGGCGGCGGTTTGTGCGCTGCTGGGCAAGATTCCGACGGTGGAGGAGTATATGGCGATCGTCACGGAGAAGATTGATCCCTTTGCGGCGGAGCTCTATCGCTATCTCAACTTCGATCAGCTCACCGGTTTTGCAGATGAAGGGCGGGTGCTGTCTGCGGAGGAGGAGGAGCTGCTGTTGGCGACGGCCCGCTAGTACGGTAGGGGCGGAAGCTTCCAGGCTAGTTTGAGCTGACCTCATCCCCCAACCCCTTCTCCATAAATGGAGAAGGGGAGTCGGAGTTGATACGTTTTGTTGCCCCGGAGATCGCCATTGCTGGGGCTGCGATGCAATAGAAGCATAGGCACGTTTCATTACCGGGCCCACACCATGACCTGCTTCGCCCTTTGGTTAGCCGGACTCAGCCTGATCGGGTTGGGAATACAACTTCGCGAAGATATTCCCACGATCGCCGCGATCGCCAGCGGCCTGATTCTACTGCTCGGTGGCTTGGTTCTCACTCCCCCAGGCTGGCAGATGGGATTGGAGGCGATCGCGGTGCTGGCGCTGCTGTGGGGCAGCAAACAGCACTGGGGTTTGGGGTAGTTTTTGGGGTGGCTTGGGGGATATTGGGCGGATGGGCCTGGGCACTCACTGCCTACTGCCCGAGCTGTTGCTCGGTCAGGGCCAGGTTGCCCTGGGCTGCGGGAAAGTCAGGCTTAATCGCCAAGGCGTTTTGAAAGCTGATGAGGGCTTCTGAGTGGCGACCAAGCTGGCGCAAGGAAATGCCCTGACTGTGCCAAAAGTTTGGATTCTTGGGGTTGAGTTCAACGGCTTGATTGAAGCTCACTAGGGCATCTTCGTGGCGACCCAACTGACGCAGGAGCATGCCCTGCTCGTTCCAAAAATTGGGGGCTTGGGCGTTGAGTTCAATGGCCCGATGGAGGTGGTGCAGAGCCTCTTGATGGCGGCCGAGCTGGCGCAGGGAGACGGCCTGGCTGTGCCAGAAGTTGGGATTTTTGGGGTTGAGTTGAGCCGCTTGGCTGAAGCTGGTGAGGGCATCTTCGTGGCGACCAAGCTGGCGCAGGATGGCACCCTGCTCATTCCAAAATCCGGGATTTTTAGCATTGATTTCAATCGCCCGATGGGCACTGGCCAAGGCCTCTTGATGGCGACCGAGCTGGCGCAGAGAAACGGCCTGGCTGTGCCAAAAGTTGGGGTTGTTGGGGTTAAGCTCAACCGCTTTGCTGAAGCTGGCGAGGGCAGCTTCGTGGCGACCGAGCTGGCGTAGGGTGATGCCCTGCTGGTTCCAGAAGTGGTGGTTTTGGGGCCTGAGTTGGACCACCTTTTCAAAGTTTGCCAGCGCTTTTTCGGGTTGGCCGAGCTGGCGCAGGGCAATTCCCTGGTGGTTGAGCACCCAGGGGGTGTTCGGCTGGGCTGTGAGGGCGTGATCGTAGCTGGCGATCGCCGCTTCAACCCGGTCGAGCTTGAACAGCGCCAATCCGCGCTTAAACCAGGCTGCCTGGGAGTCTGGCTGGATTGTGAGGGCTTGGTCATATTGGGCGATCGCCCTTCCTGATCGCCATCCTCGCTCAAGGCATCCCCTTGCTGGATCAACTCCTCGGCGGTGGGAGAAGGCGCTATCGTCTCGGCAGGCTCTTCGCCTTGCGAAACGGGTTTAGGTTCTGCCGGAGCAGGTTCCGGTGTTTTGAATTCTGGTGTTGCAGGTTCTGGAAGCGTAGGCTCTGGCGTCTCAGGCTCTGGCATCTCGCCCATCGAGGGTACAAGCTGAACCGCAGATTCAAACTGAGCCTCGACGGTGGAAACCTGCAATGCTGAAGGTTCAATCTTTTTGGCTCAGCTTCCAGGGGGCCAGGGGGGTCGGCACTGATGGCTGGGCTGGGGGCCAGGTCAATGGTGGGGTCGATCGCCAGTAGCGATGGTTCTGCGGGACTCGGCGTCGGCCAGTTCAATAGCTGGGACTGAAGCGGCGGTACTTCTTGGGATGGCTCGGCGATCGCCGCTGCATCGCGGTTGCGACTCGCTGTATTGCCCGGCTGTTCGGGGTCTAAAGGCTGTTCTGAAACCAGAGGCTGTTCTGAAACCAGAGGCTGTTCTGAAACCAGAGGCTGTTCTGAAACTAAATCCCGAGCCGAAGCGCGTCTAAAAAAGCTGAATAATTTAGCAAGCATAATAAATTACCTTAACGGGCTAAGCAGCCCAGCAGAAATAGCAAGGGCTCTACCCTCAATTTTGGCCCGAAACCCCATAGACAAGAATGATAATTTCATAAAGTCCGGTTCAAACCGTTCAGGCTCCCTCCGGTCGAGGGGCTTCAGTGGGGAAGGCCGTTACCGAGATGTGCCGTTACCGAGATGTGCCGTTACCGGGACATACTGTCATCGCCCATATCATCCCCCACTAGAGCTCCCAAAGCCGGAACCAAGGACTGGCTCAAGGTCCAAGCATCCACCCCAAACACCGTCCGCTGGGCCGCCGCATACATCCCCGCCTGGGCATGCCACCAAACCGCCGTTTTGACCACATCTTCGGTCATCTGGGGCTGGCGCTGGGCGATCGCCACCAACCCCCCCACTCAGCCCCGTCAACACATCCCCACTGCCGCCCCTGGCCAGGGCGGGCGTACTATCTGGATTGATCCAAGTTGGCCCCTGAGGCCGGGACACCACCATGCGCCCGCCCTTGAGGGCAATCACCGCCCCGGACATCTCTGCGGCCTTGCGGGCGAGGGAATAGGCCGGAGCCCCGGTCTCCACCACATCGGGGAACAGCCGCTCAAATTCTCCGGGGTGGGGCGTCAACACGGTCATGGCCGGACGAGCCCGCAGGGTCGGGATCGTGCCTTTGCGGGCCAGCAGATTGAGGCCATCCGCATCCAAAATGAGAGGGCGTCGGGTTTTGAGAATTTGGTTGTGGGCTTTCTTGGCCTCTAGGCTGACCCCCGGCCCAAAGGCAACGGCACTATAGCTGTCGGGGTTGATGTCATCGGGCAACAGGTCGATCGCCCCATCCACCGTTTCTGGACAGCCAATCACCAGGGCTTCGGGTAAGAGCTGGGAAACATGGTCCACGAGGGACTCTGGCACCGCAATGCTCAACATGCCCACCCCGCTGGCCCGCGCCCCCATGCCCGCAAGCACCACCGCGCCGCGATATTGCTGGGAGCCCGCCACCAGCAGCAAATGGCCCCGGAGGTATTTGTGGGTGGCCCGGCTTTGGGGCCAGGGCAGGGAGCGACGGGCCACATCCACGTCAAGCGCTGGACCGAGGGTTCATCGTCCAGGACCGCTTCGATGCAGCGCTGGGGAATGTCGAAGTCGATCAGCTCCACGGCTCCGACCGATTCCAGGGCGATGTCCTGCATCACGCCCAGTTTCCAGAGGCCCAGGCAGAGGGTGCGGGTGGCCTGGATGGCTGCGCCCAGGGTGATGCCGGTGTCGGTGTGGATGCCCGAGGGGAGGTCGATGCTGAGGATGGGGCGATCGCTGCGATTCACCCATTCAATTCCCCCGGCGACCTCCGCTTCGATCAAGCGATCCAAGCCAAAGCCAAACAGGCCATCCAGCCAAACCGCTGGCAGGGTCATTTCCGCCACATCCGCTACCCAGGGCACCCCCAGACTGCGCAGATATTGGGCATGGTCCAGATTGAGCTGCTTTTTGCTTTCCAAGGGAGCCCAAACTGCGACCTGATAGCCCCGCAGGTGCAGCTCTCGGGCGGCAACTAGGGCATCGGCACCGTTGTGGCCCGGCCCGACCAGCACGCCGATGCTGAAGTGCTGGGGCAGGGGGTAAAGCTCCTGGACCCGCCGGGCCAGCATTAGCCCAACTTTTTCCATCAGCGCCGCCACGGGCATTCCGGCTTCAAACATGCGAGCTTCGATCGCGCGCATCTGTTCGGTATTGACAACAATCTGATCGATTACGCGCATATATCTTTCCGGCCTGTTTTTCTGGCGTACAGTTCCCCCATGGGTTCGGGGCGCTGGTCTGGGCGGGGCGAAGGTTTCAGCAGGGTGGTAGCAAATAATTCTCCAGTCGTCAGTGTACCGAAAACTGCACCCTCTCCCAAGGTTCTCAAACCGTCTCAGCTTGGTCAATCCGGGGATCATTCCGGGGGTATTACCCAGAATGGGCGATACCCCCTGGGCAAAGCTACCTGCGTAGTAGCACTGAAAACCCTAGTCAGCAGCAGCGATCAAAAAACCGAGCCTCCCCAAGAAGCTCGGTCATTGGTAGAGAAACGTTAGGTTCAAATCGAGCCCCATTTCTCAAATTTTATTCCTTCAGCTCAGGCCCTTAGACGGCGGCGAGCTCCCGCTCCTGGGCGGGGCGCTTGCTGTTGCGGATGCCTTCGATGGCAGCGGCATAGTCCGGGGCTTTGAACACCGCAGAACCTGCGACGATCGCATTCGCCCCCGCTTCCAAGACCTGCCAGGTATTGTTCGGCTTGAGGCCGCCGTCCACTTCAATCCAGGGATCGAGGCCGCGCTCATCGCACATGCGGCGCAGGGCGGCGGTTTTGCCCACCGCCGAAGGGATAAAGCTCTGGCCGCCGAAGCCGGGGTTGACGCTCATCAGCAAGACCAGGTCGCACAGCTCCAGGACATTTTCGATCAAGCTCAGGGGCGTGCCGGGGTTGAGCACCACACCGGCTTGCTTGCCCAGTTCTTTGATTTGGCCCAGGGTGCGGTGCAGGTGGGGCGAGGCATTGTGCTCCGCATGGACGGAGATGATATCTGCCCCGGCCTTGGCAAAGTCTTCGACATACTTCTCGGGCTCGACGATCATCAGGTGGACATCCAGGGGCTTGGCGGTGTGGGGACGCACAGCTTCGACAATCAGGGGGCCGATGGTGATGTTGGGAACGAAGCGGCCATCCATCACATCGACGTGGATCCAGTCTGCACCGGCTTGATCGACGGCGCGAATTTCTTCGCCGAGACGACCGAAATCAGCCGATAGAATTGAAGGGGAGACGACAACGGACTTTTGCGATTGAGCCATGGGGATTGTTCCTCTGATTGTCTAGCAGCCTGGAATACAAACAAGTCTATCAAAATGTGTAGGTTCCTTTACCGCTCGCGCTGTTTCTTTATGGTCACCATTGGGGTTGCTTCGGCGAGCTTGGCTGGCTGGGGGCCGCTGTGGTTGGGGCGATCGCCCAGCCAGTCGCCCAGCCAGCTCCCCCGCAGATCGCCCCATCGCCCGCCGCCCTGGAGCTGGCTGTCGGCCAGGCCTACCTCGCCCCGCTGGCATCAACGCCCGGATTTTGCACCAGGCTCCCTACAATTTGCTGGGCCGAAAAATCGCCATTGGACAGGTCGAGCCTGGACGCCCGGCTCTATTTGGCTTTGACAAAGGCGTTGCCCCCCTGGGCCTGGAGCTGGCGGGGTTGTTTTTTCGCGATCGCCCCGCCGAACCCAGCACCTTCATCGATGCCCATGCCCACAGCGTCGCTTCGTTCATGGTGGGCCAGGGCAAGGTCACCCTGGGCGTCGCCCCAGCGGCCCGGCTCTATTCCAGCGCCCTGGGCACGCGCCAGTTCCGGGGCGGCCAGCCGGAGGAATGTTTGGCGATGGCCCATGTGGCAAGGCAAAACGGCGGCGATGTCCGGGCGATTAACCTCAGTTTTGGGGAGTCCCTACGACTGGATGGACGCGATCGCCCCCTGCTCGATGGCAATGCCCTGCTGACCCAATGCATCGACTGGCTCGCCCAGGAAACCGATACCCTGTTCAGCGTTGCCGGGAACCAGGGCAAGGGCGGCATTCCGATTCCAACGGATCAGTTCAATGGCGTGACCGTGGCCTATACCCGTGCCACCCCAGGCCCGGAGCCTGCCCAAGCTGGCCCGGTCAGTCTTGCGGGCAGCGTTGGTTCTGTTGTTGACGGCCCTGGGATCTCCAGCCCTGGGATCTCAAGTTCTGGGATCTCAAGTTCTGGGATCTCAAGCCCAGACATCAACAACGAGATCTACAACAAAGTCGATTTCGCCAACCTGGGCGATGAACTGGCTGGGGTGGCCTATCGCTTCGTGGGCTATGAACGCAACCTCGACAACCGCAGCTCGGTCAGCCTGGTGGCCCCCGGTCGGAACCTGCTGGCCCTGCTCTTAAACGCGGCAATCGCCCCCTCAGCGGCACCAGCTTTGCAGCCCCTCAGGTCACCGCCGCCGTGGCGCTGTTGCAGGAATATGGCGATCGCCGCCTCGCCCGACATCTCCAGCAGCCGGAACCTAACTGGAGCAGAGCTTCCCGCCGCCACGAAGTCATGAAAGCAGTCTTGCTCAATGCCGCCGACAAACTCCAGGACAATTCCCCCCAGGACGGCCTGGGCAACCGCCTGGGCATGACCAAAACCATCCAGGGCCAAAACAACCAAGACTGGCTCACCTCCAGCGCCCACCACAGCCAGCAAATTCCCCTCGACCCTTTGTTCGGTGCAGGCCAGCTCAATCTGCTGCGGGCCTATGAACAGTTCAGCGCAGGCCAGTTTTCCCCCGAAGCTACCGCCATTGGGGAACGGGGTTGGGACTACAACCAAGTTGGGCTTGGCGCGATCGCGGGGCAGGCGATCGCGGATGATGCGATCGCCTCAAGCCCAACCCCAGCCAGCTACCGCGACTACAGCATCGCCGTCCCCCTGCGCCGGGGCAGCTATTTTGCAGCCACCCTGGCCTGGGATCGGCGGGTGGACTTGGTGGATCGCGATGGGGATGGGGAGTATAGTTTGGGCGATCGCTTCCAATCCCAAGCGCTCCACAACCTCGACCTCTACCTACTGCCCGAAAACGCCACTAGCACCAGCCAAAGCATCTGGTCCTCCCGCAGCAGCGTAGACAGCGTCGAACATATCTTCCACCGCATCCCCCAAACCGGACGCTACAAGCTGCGGGTTCAGTCCAGTCAGGCCCAACCGGATCAAATCCAGAGCAGCCCGTCCGACCAATCCTACGCCCTAGCTTGGTGGGGAGCAGCGGCCCGGTAGGGACATTCCGCTGAACGTCCCGCTAGGCGGAGGCATAGCCATGCTCCCGAAACCAAGCCACCGCATCCGCCACCGCACCGCCAATCGGCGACTGGGGCAAGCCCAACTCCCGCACCGCCTTGCTGGCATCGTAGTACATCCGCTGGGCCGACATGCGCACCCCATCCATCGGCACCGTCGGACGATAGCCCAGCCTCGCCAGCAGCCGCTCCTCCACCCAGGCCACGCCCAGGGGCAGCCACAACGGCACGGTGGTTTTCGGCCCAGGCAGGCCCGTGATCTCGCTCAGCAGCGCCAGCAAGGCTTCCAGAGAAATGTTCTGATGGCCGAGAATATAGCGCTCCCCCGCCACGCCCTTTTCCAGGGCCAGCAAATGGCCCTGGGCCACATCCCGGACATCAATTAAATTCAGCCCCGTGTCCACATAGGCTGGCATTTGCCGCCGCAGAAAACGCAGAATAATATCCCCAGTGGGCGTTGGCTTGACATCCCAGGGGCCAATCGGCGTGGAAGGGTTGACGATCACGACATTTTGTCCAGCCTGGGCCGCTGCCTGGGCCGCTTGCTCCGCCCAATATTTAGACTTTTTGTAGTCGCCAATCAGACGTTCGGGGGGAGATTGGTAGGCTTCGGTGCCCAGACTGCCATCCCCCGGCACGCCGATCGCCGCCACGGAGCTGGTATAAACCGTCCGTTCAATCCCCGCCTGTTGCGCCGCAGCCAGCAGGTTGCGGGTGCCGAGGACATTGGCTTGGTGGAGCTGGGGGCGATCGCGCTGCCAGAGGGAATAATGGGCAGCCACATGGAAACAATAGCGACAGCCTGCCATTTTTCAGCCAGGTCAGGATCATTCAAATCGCCAAACACTTGCTCCAGTTCCAACCCCTGCAAGTTGGCTAAATCACTGCTGGGCCGCACCATTGCTCGCACAACAAAGCCGCATTCCAGGAGCAGGCGCACCAAGTTTGCGCCCACAAAGCCTGTACCCCCTGTAATAAAGATCCGATCTGCCATGGCTCAACGTTTGAAATCGCGCGACGGGGTTTCTAGCTTTGAGAAAATCCCCAGCAAACATAGCACCCAGAGGGGCAGGTTTAGCAGCAAGCCTATTGCTTTGATCGGAAGATGCCAGGCAAAACCGGCCCCAGCAGCACGGTTTCGCCAGCAATCGCCTAGGCCAAGGCCGCCTGCCAAAAGCTATAGGCAGCCGACAGCAGCAAAAAAAGTCGAAACAGCTTGCCGACAAGAGCATCTGGCAACCCCGGCAACAGGCGAGTGCTTCCCTGTACCCCCAGCAGCCCGCCGCCGCCAAGGATCAGCCCCGCCAGCCACTGGACATTGCCCTGGAGCCCGTGGCCCAGGGTGGAAGATAGAGCAGTTAGCACAACAACTCCCAAGCTCGTCTGAATTGCTCGCTTGATCGGCTCCTGGAGCAACAACATTTGCAGCGGCACCATGATCGCCCCACCACCGATGCCCAAGAGCCCGGCGATCCCCCCCGCCAGGCAGCCGGTGAGGATCCTGGCAACAGCCGCAGCCAGCTTCGTTTGGGGCTTGGGGCTATAGCTGGAGCCAGGATCCGATGGGGGGCGGACAAGTTGCTGAAGCAACGAGGTGAGATAAATGTTAAACAGCATCATCAGCCCAAAGCCGATCAGCAGCCACCGATCGGGCAGTTGCTCCGACAGCAGGACACCGAGCTGGGCGGCGATCAGGGCCGGGATTCCCATCATGAGGATGCGATCGCGATCCACAAACCCCATGCGCCAGTTCTGAAAACTGCCCGAACTGGCCGTAATCACGATGGCTAAAGAACTGGTTGACACGGCCTGAAGCGGCGAGTAGCCCAGCGCCAATAAAATGGGAAACAACACCGTACCGCCACCGATACCGAGTAGGCCCGCCAGCAGGCCTGCGCCCAAGCCGCTGACGATGAGAATAGTCCAAGGCATAGAGAATTCGCTGTTTAGGCTGGCTGTTTGGACGGGCGATTTGGACGGGCGATTTGGACGGGCGATTTAGACGGGCGATTTAGACGGGCGACTCTAATTTTGAACAGCAGGCCGTTCGCGATCGCCGCCCTGCTCCAATCTAGGCCCAGATTCTACGGGACCAGATTCTACGGGCCCAGATTCTAGTCGCCGAAAATGCTCCGGCTGGACCAAGGCGAACAGACCATAGCCAGCAGCGGCGATCGCCACCACTCCCGCCAGACCCACGCCCAAGCGACAGAGGCCCAGGGCAGTTTTGGAGGTGCGCTGGGCTTCCAAATAGTCCCCGGCTTCAAACAACTGTTCCGTGCGCCAGGCAAATACAGCGGCGGGCAATCCAAGGGGAAACACCAGTAGCGTTGTTAGTACAACCCATGACCAATGACTGGGCGGGCAGGGCTCACCCTGATAAATATTGCCGGTCTGGCTCCATTCCAAAAAGCGGCTACCCTCTCCATACAGCTCCATGCGAAACCGATAGATCTCTTTTTGGGGTCGCTGCACCAGCGCCTGGCGAATCGTCTCCGCCCAGCGGCCATAGTTGATAGCGATGCCCAGCGGGTGATGGACCTGGACCGTGAGCTGGGATGCCTGGAACTGAAGTTGCACCCGCAATAGACTCGCGATTTCCACCACTGGGGTGCTGCCCCCTGGGTCTAGCTGGGTTTGGAGCTGCTGGGCGATATGGCTAGCCAGGGATTCAGCCTGCTGCTGACCCTCCAGCGCCTGGAGCTTGAGCTTGGCCTCATCCAGGCTGAAATCATTGGAAATCGCCAGCTCCCAATCCTGGACTTGCCCCTGGGCGATCGCCCAGACGCTGGCGAAGATTCCCCCGTTGCAAATAGGCCCTAGCATGGTTGCCATCCAGGGCGATCGCCTGGTCGAGATCGGCCAGGGCAGCGCCATGGTCCTGGTGTTGGAGGTGGAGCAAAGCGCGGGTGAAATAGGATTCAGCATTGCCGCCCAGGGGCTGGCCTGCCAGGGCGATCGCCCAATCGGCCAAGGCCCCCGCCTCATCGCCCTGACGATAGCGCAGCAGGGCGCGCTTGCTGTGGGCGCGGCGATCGCCGGGCAAGAGGGCAATGGCGCGATCATAGTCGGCACAGGCCGCTGCAAGGGCATTGTCGCAGGCATGGGCCATGCCGCGCATGATGTAGACCTGGGCCTGGTGGGGATGCCAGCGCAGGGCCCGACTAAAGGCGGCGATCGCCGGTGCATAGGCCATGTGCTGAATGAACAGCAGCCCGCGCTGGTATTGCAACACCGCGAGGCGCTGTCGCCAACCCAGACTGAGATTGACCATGACCATGGAGAGTTTTCCTTACAGAGGAGCGCTTGTGTTGCCTAGGGGCATTGCTGAGGGTATTGCCTAGGGACATTAATAACTGGGTGAGCAGAGGGTATCTATATAGTTTCACGCTAGCAACTTTGGGGGCGATCGTCAGCGTTCCTGACAACAGAAAGCGTCAGGAGACATTGACAAGACAGCCCAAGCTTCACCCATCCTTCAGATATGAATATATTTTTTATGTAGATAGAGAAATCAATAACACCTAGAATACTCAGCGTATTATGTATAAAGAGAGTTTATCTAAGCGTGCAAATTAAGCAAATATACGCAATCCGAGTGCCTTCCTAGAACTGGAAGGATAGTTCCTATGTTGAAGATGTCTCCTGTCACGATTTTGACTGCCTTAGCCGCCTTGCTCAGTCTTTCTGCTGGTGTTTCTGGCCGTGCTGTTCAAGCAAGCTCGACTTTTGGGCAACAAGAAGTCAATCAAGATGACTTTGTCCTCATGGCGACGCCCTACCAAGGTGGTTCAAAGCATCAACTATCAATTATTGGTCAAGCTAGTCGTGAGCGTGGTTGTTGGAGCGAGCAGGGAAACCAGCCTGCGATCGTTACGCCACTTTTACTCAATTTTGATTTCAGTGGGATTTGTACACGTAGCGTGGATGGGAATGGCTACTCGATTCGAATCGATGGCCAAGATCAATATCTAGCCTATACGCCGAAAATTATTAATGCGGGAGGGGAGCTACGACTAATTGCTAGGCCAACTCGTTCGGGTTTGCCGGAGCTTGTGATTGCGCGAAGCTATGGAACGCCCCTGTCATTCTCTAAGCTGATGCTCCAGCCGGGGTGGCGATTGACAAAGCGTAGCTACCAAGGACAGGCCCTAGGCCATCTATATTTAACCTATGACTCTTCTGTTCAATCATCCCTACAAGCAACGGAGCGAATGAACAATTCAGGCTCAAACATCTCTGCACCCAGGCCTGTTGTTGTCGAATCTCGTTCGCCATTTTCTCCGGGTCAAGCTGATGAGATTGCCCCAGTTTATCTGCGTCAGGTATCAGCTTTATATCGCGAAATGGTGGGCGAGGAAATTGAAAATGATAGAGCCAGACTGTATGCAAGGCTTCTCAGTAGTGGAACTTCGATTGAGGTTTTGCGTACAGAGATAGCAAATAGTGAGCCTGCGAGCATTGCTGTGAGTATTGCCTATGAGCAACTGGTTGGTGTTGAAATTTCTACGACAGAATTGCGGCACTATCGCGATCGCCTCAAACAAGGCTGGTCTTTGGCAGAAGTAGAATGGGATATGATGCAGGCCGATGTCAGTTCATCTGCATCTCGGCCATCCAGTCGTCTGTAGAACTGCCGCATCGATTCCCAGGAGTGGGTTTCAAGCTCGCTCCTGAACCGATAGAACCCCCTGGAGCAGGGCGAGGAAGCCAAAGTCTTTGGGCAACGGCGCGAGCAGGCTTTCCCCGACGTGAGCCATGCCGTGGTGGAATACCCTTACCCCTGCTGGAGAAGGGCGTGAGATTTCGATAGCCCCGGCTTGAACGACACCGTGCTGGTTTCTGACCGAGTTATAACTCGTGAGGCTGCCATTGCACCAAAACTGTGTTGTTCAGCCAACCCCTAGGGCAACCCCTGAGTCAACCGACCATACAGCCACCGATGGAGATTGGGATCTACCTTCAGGCACATCTTCAAACTTTCAACTTGAACTAAGCTGAGGGCTTCGCCCATAGGCTACTTGCCATGTCTGCAACGATCGCTCTGATTGCCCACGATAGCCAAAAGGAAGCTCTGCTGAGCTTCGCACGCCAGCACCAGCCCACTCTGGCCCGCTATCGCTTGATTGCGACGGAGGGCACCAGCAAGCTACTACAGGACAACCTCAATCTCAACGTCCAGGCCTATGCTCCCGCAGAACGGGGGGGAGATATTCAGATCGGGGCGGCGCTGTTGGCGGGGATGGCGAAGGCCGTCATCGTTTTGCAAGAGCCCGCGAGACAGATCGGCCCGAGTTTGGCGATGCTGTTACATCTGTGCGATCTCCATGGCATCCCATGCGCGACCAATCTCAGCACGGCGGGCTTTATTTTGGCTGGCTTGGCCCAGCTACAGCAGGCCCACCTGATTTTCAATCCCGTCTCCGGTCAAGGGGATTACAAAATTGATCTCGCCGTCGTGCAAGAACAGTTGGGGCCTCATTTCAACCTCAAGGTCCATTTGACGACGCCCGAGCAAGATGCACAATCCTTGGCACAAGCAGCGATCGCGGCCGGGGCTGATCTCGTGATCGCTTCGGGCGGAGATGGAACGGTTTCTGCGGTGGCCAGCGCCCTGATCGGAACCGAGATTCCCCTGGGCGTGATTCCCCGAGGGACCGCCAATGCGTTTTGTGTAGCCCTGGGGATCTCTAGCGTCGTTGCGCCCATTCGCACGGCCTGTCATTTGATTTTAGAAGGCCACACCCGCAAAGTGGATGCCGCCAAGTGCAATGACCATCCCATGGTTTTGCTGGCGGGCATTGGTTTTGAAGCGGAAACGGTCGAAAAAGCAAGCCGAGAATTTAAGGATCAATGGGGCATGTTGGCCTACGTCATGGCGGGCTGGTCCCAGCTCGATGAACATGAGCTGTTTTCAGCAGAGCTGCTGATCGATGGCGATCGCTATCAGGTAGATGCGGGCGCGATCACAGTTGCCAATGCAGCACCGCCGACATCGGTTCTGGCCCAGGGCATGGGAGCCGTGTTATTTGATGATGGCCTTTTGGATGTGACCATTGTTACGGCGGAGACCAAGCTCCAGGCGGTCACGACGGTGTTGAGTGCGCTGGGTGCATCGCTGTTGCGTTCCGAGACGAATCACCCCAATATCAGCCAGCTGCGGGCCAGTCGTATCAGCATCACGGCCAATCCGCCGCAAAAGGTTGTGGTCGATGGCGAAATTGTTGGCACAACACCTGTGGAGTTGACCTGTTTGCCCGATGCGCTGACGGTGATTGTGCCCCAGTCCCAAGTTCCAGCGCAGCTTAAAGGTGGGGATTGATGAGGGTTGAGGATTTGAGGGCGGAACCGGGATATCGTTTGGCTATGTCCCGGCTCGATGGGGCGTGGCGAAACCTAGCTGATTAGGCCCGCTCTCAGGGCTCGCACGGCGGCTTGGGTGCGATCGCTAGCTCCCAGCTTGTTGAGAATATTGCGGACATGGGTTTTGACAGTGCCTACGGTGATGTACAGCCGCTCTGCAACCTGGGCATTGCTACAGCCATTGACGATGTTTTCCAAGATCTCTAGCTCACGTTCGGTCAGCGGGTAGGATTCGATAATCTGTTCGTAGTCTGAATCGACGGCGCGAATGGCCACCGTTCGTTCCGTGGTCACCATGCCGACGGGGGTGGGCTGGGGTCGGACTTGGCCCAGGACGATGCGGGCGATCGCCGGATCGATCCAAGCCTGGCCCTGGTTTGTCTCACGAATCGCTTCGACCAAATGATCCGTTGCAATTTCTTTTGTGCAGTAAGAATCCGCCCCAGCAGCAAACGCAGCCAGCACCGCCTTCTCGCTGTCATGCATCGTCAACATCACAATGCGCGTGCCAGTCTCATTTCCAGCCTGGAATTCGCGGAACTGCTTGACCAGCTCGATGCCATCGATATCAGGAAGACCAATATCAACCAAGGCCACATCGGGCTTGTAGACCTTGAGCATTTCTAAGCCTTGCTCGCCATTTGCAGCTTCGCCCAGAAAATTCATGTCCTCGAACTGGCTCAAAGCAGCCCGCAGGCCCATGCGTGTCAGATCGTGATCCTCAACTAAAACAACGCGAATCTTCTGATCCATGGAAATTCCTCTGTCTAGGTTTGAGATGGTAAGGAGAAAGGGATGCTTATACCTAGCAGGATACAGCTTGCCGAATCGCGGACTGCACCTTCATCTATCTAAAGGATGAGGCTGGAGAACTGTGGGCTGAGCCCGGCCAATTTGTGTAAATCTAGTCTGTAAATCTAGTCTGTGAATCTGGCCCGTGAATGGAATCTGGTCTATACATCTCACATCAATACCCGAGATTTCCGGGGTCTGTGTTGAACTAACCGCTTTTTTTCCATGATTGAGCTAGCTGAACTAGGTAAGTTTTTTGAGCTATCCACGGATTTATTCTGTGTGACATCCGACAAGGGGTGTCTGCTACAGGTCAATGGCGCTTTTTGCAAAGCCCTAGGCTATCGTCGAGAAGCATTACTGGGACGCCTGTTCTTTGATCTGGTGCATCCCGAAGATCGAGCAGCCAGCCAAGCTCGCGTCGCACAACTCCTAGATTGGCTAGAAGTCAACGATCGCCTCTGCGACATGTTGGGCTATGGACGGGCAGAGCTACAGCGCAAAACCTTCGCGGAAATCACCCATCCCGAAGATGTCGAACAAGATAATTACTATTACGAACAATTGCTCAGCGGCGTGATCGATTCCTGCCGCTGCGATAAACGCTATCTCCGCAGCGATGGAGAGAGCCTCTGGAGCGCTGTGGCTGTGACGGCGCTCCGCGATGGTGAAGGGCAGGTTCGCAGCTTCATTGCCATGATTCAAGATATTAGCGATCGCAAAACCCACGAGCAAGAACAGGCAGAGCGCACCCATCAACTGCGCCAGCTCAACACAGCACTGGCCCGCGCCACCGCTGACATCACGCGGCGCAATGCGGAATGGGATCAATTTGCCTATGTTGTCAGCCATGACCTCAAACCCATCAGCCCTCGCAGGTTTTCCTATCCATGCTGCATGAGTTTTCCCATGACAATCCCCTGCGCGTTTTGCTGATAGACGATGATGATGTCGATCGCTACAGCGTCAAGCGCGCCCTCACCAAGGCTGGATTCCCCCTCGCCTGCACTGAGGCTTGCGATGCCAAAACAGCTTCAGCCCTCAGTGCCCAAAGTGAGTTCGACCTTATCTTTTTAGATCTTTGTCTGCCTGATCAAGATGGACTTGGTCTGCTCAAGCAGCTACGGAGTGATGGGATAACGACTCCCATCATTGTTTTGACGGGTCAAGGCAGTGAACAGATCGTTGTTGATTTGATGCAAGCGGGCGCAGCCGACTACCTCAACAAGGCTGAGATCACCGCCGAGCGCCTCAGGCGCAGAGTCAACAGTGCGCTGAGGGTTCACGAAGCCGAAGCAACAGCTCGCCAAGCCCAGGCAGCCTTGGAAGCCAGTAATGCGCTCTTGACCTACCAGAACCATGAGCTAGAAGCAAACCGTCGGCGCATCGAAGCCCAAAACCGTGAACTGATCAGGGCCGTGCGCCTCAAATCTGAATTTATCGCAACGATTTCCCACGAGCTGTGGACGCCGATGAATTCAATTTTGGGGTTCACTCAGGTTCTCTCGCGCCAGTCCCATGGCCAGTTGAGTGCATATCAAACCGCGATGATCCAGCGCATCGAATCGAATGCGCAGCATCTCATGGCATTGATTGGCGACCTGCTGGATTTTTCCAGTGCCGATGCCAGACAGGTCGCACTGCAACCTGGGCTGTTCAATCTCTCCGATCTGGTGGCCAACGTCGTTGACGAGATGGGGCCATCGGCCCAAGCAAAGGCATTGGACTTACAAGTAGATGATCAGTTGCAAAATGCGACCCAGATGGGAGATGGTGCCCGTATGCGCCAGATTGTGATGAATCTGGTTTCCAATGCCATTAAGTTCACGCCAGCGGGCCATGTCACCATTCGACTCAGCGAAATTACAGATGAGGCTGCCCGGCCCATGGTTCGGCTCCAGGTCTCCGATAGCGGCATCGGCATCGCCCCAGCCGCCCAGGAGCTGATCTTCGATGCCTTTCGTCAGCTCAACCAAGGCATCGCCCGAGACCATAGCGGGACTGGGTTGGGGCTGGCGATCGTCAAATCCTTGCTGGACTTGATGGGAGGCAGCATTACGGTGGAAAGCCAGCTAGGCGAAGGAGCTTGTTTTACCGTGGAGCTGCCCCGCCAGTGAACTTGCAGGCCAAATGCGAGAATCCATCGCAAGGTAGAGTGATGTGGTTCAAGCTTTTGAGAGCATTGTCTTGAATGAAACCATGGTTTCGCCCAGTAGACCTCGAAAAGTAGACCCCGAAAAGTCGACCCCGAAAAGTCGACCCCGAAAAGTCGAACTGAGGTTTCATGTTATGAGCGAAACCGGGTGCAGCATCGTCGTCATCGGCAAATTGTCAATCATGTTCGTCAGACTGGAGTTGATTAAAGAGTGAGCGATCGCAAATTCCCCCCTAGCCCCAACCAAGCGGTGCCTCCCCAGCGCAGCCGCATTTTTGCGGTGGATGATACCCCCGACAACCTCTTCTTGCTAGAGGCGCTCCTCAGCGAGTTTGAACATTACGAACTGACGACCTTCGCCAATGGCCCTGCGGCGCTCCAGGCCATCCAGGAGAATCCTCCCGAGCTGCTGCTCCTGGATGTCATGATGCCTGGCATGGATGGCTACGAAGTCACCCAGCGGATTCGCAGCAACCCAGCCTTGCCATACATTCCGATTCTGCTGATCACGGCCCATGATGCTTCCAGCGTCGTCACTGGCTTGGATGCTGGGGCTGATGACTTTCTACGCAAACCCCTAGACTTGAACGAGCTATCGGCTCGGGTTCGCTCCCTGCTGCGGCTCAAGCACAGCATCGATGCCCAGGCCAAACTCATCACCCAACGGGAAGACCTCGTGGCCCGCCTGACCCACGATCTGCGCACGCCCCTAGTGGCTGCGAACCGCGTCCTAGAAATGGCCGTGGCCAATCAATTTGGTGAAGCCCCCACAGCCCTGCGCACCATGCTTCAAAACGTGGTCACCAACAACGAACAGCTCCTGCAAATGACCAACACGCTGCTCGAGGTCTACCGCCACGATGCAGGCTGCAAAGAAATGGCCTTTGTTTCAGTCTGTTTGATAGACCTGATCGAAGAAGTCACCCAACAGCTTCGCCCCCTCGCAGAACAATCAGGTCTGTCCCTCACCATTGACCCAGCCCCTAACCTCAGCCCAGCCGAAACCCAAGTCCAGGGCGACAGCCTAGAACTGCGGCGCGTACTGACCAATTTGATTGGCAACGCAATTAAGTTTTCAGATCAAGGGGGAATATCCGTGCGCTGTCGGCTCACTGGCAAACAAACAAGCCATTCTAGTGCTGATTCTAGCATCCACCGCAGTATTCAAGTCGAGATTGAAGATACCGGTCGAGGCATCTCACCAGCCGATCAAAAAACTGTTTTTGAACGCTATCGCCAGGGCAATCACATGCGTGCAGGCAGTGGCCTAGGCCTTCACCTTGTGAAATGCATCGTTGAAGCCCATGGCGGCTCTGTCGCCCTGCGCTCTGAGCTTGGCAAAGGCAGCTTATTTACGATTAGTTTGCCCCAATCGCTAACTCCGCCAGAATCTCAAAGCCCGCTCGCTCGAACGTCATTGGTCCACATGCTAGCTTAGGCTCGCTTTACCGACAGGTCATATCCGTGAAGGGCATGGAGGCCATGACAAAAACCCTGGCCTTAGAGTATGCACGCCAAAATATTCGTATCAACTCCATCGGTCCAGGCGCAACATTTACACCGATCAACGATTGGGAAAACAAGCCTGAAGAACTGAGAAAAATTGAAGAATTAATTCCCATGGGTAGGGTCGGACAGCCAGAAGAAATGGCCGCTGCTACTGCTTTTTTGGCTTCGGATGAAGCAGCCTACATTACTGGGCAGACGCTCTTTATTGATGGTGGATTAACGCTCTATCCTAGATTTAGGGAGCCGATTACCTAAGAATTTTGTAGTCAGCAACTTTTAGGAGCCAGACTTCCGGTTTCACGAGCTTGTTTCAATAGCTTTTGAACAAAACTTTTCGCTACTCCAAACTGTCGAGCGAGCTTGCGCTGAGAGATACCACCTTGATGATTGTCGTTAGGTTCGTCCCAATTAATGTCTACTGGCTGTTTGCATTGTTAGAGTGATGGGTGGTTGGGAAATTGATGGGCTGTGGCCAGGGGGATGTATTAGTCGCGACCCTGGATGCGTTGCCCTTCCTTAATCTCCTCAGAAGGATGCAAAATCACCTGCTCACCGGGGGCCAGCCCGGACGCTACCGCTGCGGCCAGGTCATTGCGTTGACTGAGGACAATCTCGCGCTGCTGGGCCTTGCCCGCCTCGGCGACAAAGGTACACCAGGTCTCGGGGTCACAGCGAAACAGGGCGCTGATGGGCACGATGGGAACCGCCTCTGCAGAGCCGGTGACGATCTGGGCTTCGACTCGGTAGCCGTCGCCCAGGGCTGAGGGGGGATCGACGAAGTCGGCAATGACATTGACCCGCTGCTCCTCGACGCCGAGGGCTGAGACTTCCGTAAAGGCGGAGGGCTCGATGTAGCGCACCTGGGCGCTTAGGGGCTGCTCGCCGCCCCACTGCTCGATCTGAATCAAGGCACCGGGCTCAACGCGGATGGCATCGCTGGAGAGAATATCGATCACCAGCTCCAGTTGACTGGCGTTGCCGACTTCTAGCAGGGGCTCCCCGGCCTGGACAAAGCGGGCGCTCTTTTCCATCACCTCCAAGACAATGCCCCCGGCTGGGGCGGTGATGGTGGTGCGCTGGGCCTCGTCGGTGAGCCGCAATAGCTCGGCTTCGACGCTGGCCATTTGGGCGCGATAGACATCGACGAGGTAATCGGGGTCTTGCTGTTCTGCCTGCAACTGGGCCAGGGCATTGCGGGCGGCGGTGACGTTGGCCCGTTCCGCTTCGACCTGGCGCTGGGCGGCGGTGAGGCTCTGTTGGCGGCTACTGGCGGTGAGTTCAGCATCTTCGCGGGCTTGGCGGGAGATGGCTCCGGCGGTTTGCAGGTCCTGGGCACGATCGCGATCGCGTTGAGCCTGGCTCAAACTGGCCTGGGCTTCCTGGGCATTGGCTTCGGCTTGGCGCTGGCGGGCGATCGCGGCGTTGATGTCCGCTTCGGTTTGGGCCAGGGCAGCGGTTTTGGGCCGCTGGGTTTCGACGCCAGCGATTTGGGCTTGGAGTTCTCGCAATCTGGCTTCGGCGGCTTGGACTTCGCTGTTGAAGGAGAGCGGGTCTAGCTGGGCGACAATGCCATCGGCTTGAATGGCGTCGCCAGAGTCCAGCTCGATCCGGCTCAGCCGACCGGCGACGGGGGCGGCGATGAGGTAGCGATCGCGCACTCGCGTTTTGCCCTCGGCATCGACGGTGACTTGAAGATTCCCGAGGGTGACCTCGTCCAAATCCACGGCGATGGGGGTGGGGCGCAGGGCAAAGATCGCGACTCCGGCTAGGCCCAGTCCGGCGAGGTAGTAGGGCCAGTTTGGGGGGAGGCGATCGCGCCAGGAGTGTTGAGTTTTGAGGGGTGGGTTTGGGTTGGGGAGGTGGGGGGAGGTGGGTTTGAGGTTTGGGTTTTGAGGGG
>JAAUQQ010000344.1 GCA_012032745.1 Synechococcales cyanobacterium RM1_1_8 | reverse complement strand
CGATGCGGCTCCCCCTTCTCCATCTGATGGAGAAGGGGGTGGGGGATGAGGTCGGCTAAGCTAGCCGGAGAACTTCCGCCCTGCCGTACTAGGGCAAATCCTTGAGCTGGAGCCACTCCCGCAGCACATAGGGAGGAACGAGCAACTGGCGGGGGGCTTGATCGGCCAGGGTAACGGTCAGGGTGAGGGGGGCCGTGCGCTCCAGACTGGCGATCAGGGGCTTGGCATCGTACTGGCCGAGGCTGGTGACGACGGTTTGGAGCTGGGGGTCTAGGAGGGTCTGATCGGGCAACTCCCACTGCTGGAAATTGCCTTGCTCCACCCGGAGCGCCTCGGGATGGGGCAGTTCGGCTTGACCAGGGAAGCTGATCAAGCGGAGCTGGAAATCGATCACTTGGCCAGCTTTGATGCGTTTGAACAGGATGGTCTGCCAGGCTTGGTCTTGGTTGTCGCGCAGGCTGAGGCGGGAGCGATACATGACCTGTTGATCAATTTGATCAATCTGGGAGCCTGTCTGGGGGTCGCCCTCAGGATAGCTGTGGATGGAGGCCTGGGCCGGGGCAGGAAATCCGCTCCACAGGCCGAGCCAGAGGAAGAGGCTGGCTAGGGCGATCGCCCATCCTTGGCGAATTCCCCGCTTCAATGCTCCAGCCCATTTCCGAGCCCAGCATTCTCCCCAAGCCACCCCCACCAGCCTGGCTGACAGCCCGATCGCCCTTGCGCTTCTCTCCATCGGCTTTTTCCTAAATCCTTGGCTCACTCGATCCCTACGTTCATTTGAGCTCACTCAACGCTCTTCGCCGCTAAAGCAAATACTGTCGAAACACATCGCTGGCGGCCCGGTGCAGCAGGGAATGGCGATGGACCAGCTCATCGAGGTTTTCGCCGTAGCCGCCGCCGATGACACAGGCAACGGGGTAGCCCGCGCCCACACAGGTGCTGAGGACTTGCATTTCCCGGCGGAAGAGGCCGGTGTTGGTGAGCGCTAGCTTGCCGAGGCGATCGCCCCCATGGGGATCCACTCCCGCATTATAGAAAACAATGTCCGGCTGCACCCGCTCCAGCAGTTCCGGCAAGTGCTCCCCCAAAATGTGCAAATACTCATCATCCTCCATGCCCTCCGCCAGAGAGACATCCAGGTCGCTCGGTTGCTTGCGCAGCGGAAAGTTGATGCCGCAATGCATCGAGAAAGTAAACACCTCGGGCTGGTCACGAAAGATAAAAGCCGTGCCATCACCCTGGTGAACATCCAAGTCCACAATCAAGATTTGCTTGACTCGGCCCGTCGCCAGCAAATGCCTGGCGGCCACGGCGAAGTCATTGAAAATGCAAAAGCCAGAGCCGAAGTCCGGGTAGGCATGGTGGGTGCCACCAGCGGTGTTGCAGGCCAAGCCCCGTTCCAGGGCTAGCTCTGCGGTCAGGACAGTGCCCGCCACAGCGCGACAGGTGCGCTGGGCCAGTTCTGGGGTCCAGGGCAGACCGATGCGGCGCTGGGCCTTGGGGTCGAGGCTGCCGCTGCAATAGGCATCAATGTAGTCGGGGCTGTGGACGAGCTTGAGCAATTCTGCCGGGGGGCGATCGGGGCTGTGGAATTGTCCTTCGTTGACCACGTGGTCCTTGACCAGGAGGTTTCGCAGGCGACGAAACTTATCCATGGGGAAGCGGTGGCTGCTGGGCAGGGGGGCGACGTATTCGCGGTGGTAAATCAGGGGCAGATCGGGGCGGGAGCGAACGGGCGTTGCCATGCGGGGGCAGAATTGCGAGGGGGTTGGTTTAGTTTAGGGACTTCCAGAGATTTGATCATCCCTTGGCAGAATGCTAAGGATACCCCCCTCGCCCGCACTCCTGGCCCTGGGCAAGTTTGTTAGGGACTAGGAACACGGTGGAAATTGTTGAGGTTTAGGTTGGCTGGGAAAGGCGATCGCTAACCCCAGCCAGCCCCTATCGATCAGAACCTTTTAGGCTGCTTAAACATTGACAAAATTCGCCGCCGTCAGTGCGAAGGAACCGGACAGCTCCGCAATGATTACACCATTCGCTTCAATAAAGGTGCTGGAGCCATGGGTTGAAGTTGCAACATTCACCCCAAAGGTCAGGCCACCCACCAAGCCAATATAATCATCGGCCTGATTGTAGTCCGTAATCAAATCGTAGCTGCCAGCAGCAACGGCAAAGATATCGATGCCCGCCCCACCGGTCAAGGTATCGTTATCGGCTCCACCCTCCAAAAAGTCATTGCCAGCGCCCCCAATTAGCAAGTCATTCCCGGCTTGGCCATAGAGGAAATCATTGCCTTGATCGCCGCGCAATTCATCAATGCCAACGCCCCCTTCGAGGATGTCATTGCCCTCGCCGCCGTGGAGGAAATCATTGCCGCTGCCGCCATAAAGCCGATCCAAGCCCTCGCCACCAAACAGCAAATCATTATCTGCTTCGCCGAAGAGTTGATCGTCATCTTCATCGCCATAGAGGGTGTCGAGACCGGATCCGCCATAGAGGAAATCATTGCCACTGCCGCCGGACAGCACATCAATATCGGCTCCCCCAAAGAGGAAGTCATTCCCCGCTTCCCCTTCGAGGAAATCGTTGCCTGCATCGCCCTTGAGTAAATCGACGCCTGCCCCGCCGACTAGCTTGTCATTGCCACTGCCACCATGCATTTGGTCATTGCCATCGCCACCGTTTAGAAAGTCGTTCCCAGCTTCCCCCAGCATAAAATCGTCGCCATCATTGCCGCGCAAATCGTCATTGCCCTCGCCGCCATCGAGGTAGTCATTGCCCTCACCGCCGTGGAGGGAATCAGTCCCAGCACCACCGTAGAGAAAGTCATTGCCCGCATCGCCAAACAGGCTGTCGTTGCCCGCTTCGCCATGGAGATAATCATTGCCATCTCCGCCATAGAGGAAGTCATTGCCTAACTTGCCAAAGATTTCATCGGAGCCGCCAAAGCCATAAAGAACATCACCATCATTGCTGCCAACGATGATATCGCCGTTGTTGCTTCCAAAAATAACAGTCATTTCAGATCCGGGTAGGTTGAGTTTGGTGATGGAAGAGAAAATCGCGCTATTTAATATTGAGACAGGACAATTTCTCAAGGCATTGGATGTCTTGAGGTCGCATTGTTTGAGTTGGCTGGGGGAGCGATCGCACCCCCAGCCCTACTTCACTCAAAAGATAAAATAGATGCGACTTTCGCTTCGCTGTATCAAACCTTAGGAGACCGAAAAAAGCGTTTTCTAAGGAAATAGCTGCTTTATGAGAACTTGGAGAGTCTTTCCGTGATTCTGCGGATAATTTCTTTCTTTAAGACTTAAAAAAAGGCCATGTCTAGTCAGTTTCGTGTTTTTATTTTCTGAATTATTTTTCTGAATTATTTGTTTATGACATCTTTTTTTACCCCAGAAACACAGAGTCATTTCAAACTCAGTGTTTTCAGCAGCATTAGCCCAGTAGGGGCAGGTTTAGCCAAGCAATCCATTACGCCAGTCAAAGGGGTCAGGCAAAACCAACCCCAACTCCAGGAGCACTATTTTCCCCAGACATCTCCTCAGCCCCTCGCGGCCACCGCCAGCGTCCAATCCCGAATCAGCGGATCGACAATCTCCGGCGCTTCATCCTGGGGACAATGCCCCAAACCCGGCAGGGGAATGAACTGCTCCACCGTGGGATAGGCTTCATAGGCCCGGCCCTGGGCGATGGGCTCCCACGGGGTCTGCTTCCCCCCACAAAATCGAGATGGGGCAACACATTTGGGGCAACAGATCCTCCGCCAGCGGACCGTGGTCATACTGAATAAACTGCAAAAACACCTCCACCGCCCCCGGCTCAAAGGCAGGCCCCAGCAGCAGCTCTAGCAACTCATCGGTGATGGCATCCTGGCGGCCATAGGCTTGGCTCAGCACGGCCCGTAGGGTTTTGGGCTTGGCCAGGCGCGAGAAAAAGAAAGGCCCAATCGGCGTATTGGCCAGCAGCTTCATCATCAGCGGGGCGGGGGCGCTGCGGTAGAAGGGCAGCAGGTGCTTCTTGCGCTGGTGGAGCAGGCGCAGGGAACAGTTGATCAGGATGATTCCCTGGCAGGGTAGGGCGTTGCTGGGCGAGGCCTGGGGAAGCTGTGCGAGATCGGCGTCCAGTGCAGCAGTGCCATTTAGATAGAGGGCGGCTTGGAGGGCAACGATGCAGCCGATGGAATTGCCTACGAGGAAGGCGGGGGACTGGACAACGGCCTGGCAAAAATCGGCGATGAGCTGGCCCCAGGTTTCAAAGTTGTAGGAAATCTCGCCGCCGGGGGCTGGCTTGGCCGATCGCCCATAGCCCAACAGATCGATCGCAAACACCCGATGGGTCTGGCCCAGGTCGGGCAGGTTCTTGCGCCAGTGGTCGCTGGAGGCCCCGAAGCCGTGAATCAGCACCAGGGCCGGGCCGGTGCTGCCCGCGACTTGGTAGCGAATTCGATGGCCGCGCCAGGTCCAGTAGCTGACTGCTGTTTCCATTGCGACGATCATGGTCTATGTCCTGTATCGGAGTTTTGACGTATCAGAATTTTGCTGTGTTAACACTTTGGCATCAGACCTGAATATCAGACCTGAGCATCAGGCTTGGGCATCAGAGTCGGCTTCGGCAGCCGTTTCAGCTTTTGCCTGGCTGAGGGCCTGGCGGAACCCCAGGACGATCAAGATATTGGTCAAGGTCAAAAAGGCTTCGGCGCTGCCGTGGAGCCAATCGACATTGGCCAGTTCTTCGCCATATTGCAGCTTGGCATAGAGACCTGCGGGGATGGTCACCAAGACAAACACTAGCAGGGAGTAGAAGCCGAGCAGCGCCAGGCGGGGGGTCAAGCGCGACTGGGTCATGAACCAGAGGAAGCCCAGGTAGGGGAAGAGGGAGAGGGCAAAAAGAGTTTCCTTGGTCATGGGTTACGGGAGCATGGGGTTACGGGAGCATGGGGTCAAGGACGCAGATTCAGGCCTTGGGCTGGATGCTAGCTTTCTAATGCCATCGTAATTTAATCCCCCTCCCCTGGCCTTGATTCTAGCGAAGTTCGGGGCTGGGAGGCCGCTGATGTCGCTGGAGCAGCGGCCTGGGAGGTGCTACAGTGCTGGCCAAATGCTCTGGCGATTTCCCAGGCTGGTTGTTGGGCGATCGCCCC
>JAAUQQ010000343.1 GCA_012032745.1 Synechococcales cyanobacterium RM1_1_8 | reverse complement strand
CCCGCCAGCGGCCTGCACCCCGCCGCCATGACCCCGGCGGATCCGCGCAGCCTGGGCCTGCGTGTGCCCAACCATGCCCTGGCCCTGGAGATCCTGGCCGCCACAGGCCCCCTGGCCACGACCAGCGCCAACCGTTCGGGGCAGCCCGCCCTGGTGCGGCTGGAGGACATCGCCCAGCAATTTCCCCAGGTCCAGGTGTTGAGCCCATCCGCTAGCGGCGTTGAGCCCCACGGCCAACCCAGCCCAGCGGAAACCCAGCCTCAAACGCCCCAGCCTCAAACGCCCCAGCCTTCCACCATCGTCGCCTGGCAGCGCCAGGGGTGGCAGGTGTTGCGTCAGGGGGCGATCGCCCTGTCGCTCTAAACTTTCATACTCAAACTTCCACCTTGTCTAAACTTCCACCATCGCCTTGACGGCATCTGCCAACACTTCGGCGCTGTTTTCCACCGCCAGGGCTTTTGTGTTCAGCGCCATGGTCTGGAGCTGGCCGTTTTCGGGGTCCAGGAGTTGGAGCACTTTGTCTTGGAGCAGCGCTGGCGTGAGATCTCGCTGCTGGAACACCAGGGCTGCATCGGAAGCTGCAAAAATGGCCGCGTTGAAGGTTTGGTGATCCTCCGCCGCGAAGGGGTAGGGAATCAAAATCGAGGGCGTGCCGGTGATGGCCAGCTCGGTGAGGGTGCCCGCGCCCGCTCGGCTGATGGCCAGGTCTGCTCGCTGGAGCAGGGGGGCCATGCGGTCCCAGAAGGGCAGGGCGATGTAGTGGGGATGGCGGAGGCTGTCGCGCTGGGGATCTGCCTGGCCCGTCAGGTGGACAATCCAGGCTCCGGCCTCTAGCCAGGCGGGGGCAGCTTGGCGCACCAGGTCGTTGACGGCGATCGCCCCTTGACTCCCCCCAGCCACCACAATCAGCGGCACCCCAGGCGGAATCCCCAGACCCAACTCGCCCTGGGCATCGGAGCGAAAATTGCTGCGCACAGGGGTGCCCACCCAGGCTGTCGCCGCCTTGGGCAGGTGGACAGCGGCCTCCTCAAAGCCGATCGCCACCAAACTACAAAAGGGGCTGAGCCAGCGGGTGACCTTGCCGGGAAAGGCATTGGATTCATGGAGCACCACGGGCAGGCCCAGGCTGCGGGCGGCCACGATCGTCGGGCCGGAGATATAGCCCCCCGTGGTGAACACCCCCTGGAACTTGCCCTGTTTGAGGAGCTTGCGGGCTTGGAAAATGCCGCCGATCAATCGGCCCAGCACCTTGAGGCTGCCCAGGCCCAATCCTCCCTGAAAGCCGCCCACATTCAGGGTGTGGAGGGGATAGCGATCGCCCACCAGTTGGGTCTCCATGCGATCGGGCACTCCCAGCCACTCAATCTCATAGTCGGAGAGCTGTTCGGCTAGGGCCAGGGCGGGAAAGACATGGCCGCCGGTGCCGCTGGCAGCGACGAGAAGGCGATGGGAAGCCTGACTCACGGACAATGACTCCTAAGGGAAAGATGCACAGATACGGTCGGGGCGATCGCCCTTGGCCAAGAAACCCGGAACAGCGCAGCCCCAATCGGGGTCAGGGGGTCAGATCGAAACCAGGCGGGCCGCTGTGGTCAACCCAGGCCGCTCGAATGGGCCAAACCTCGACATTTCAAAATCAACATTCTGAAATCGACCTTAAGGTATTGGATTTATCCAGGGTCCATTCGTTCAAGGATTAGAATAGCTGCTATGGGCTGTGGCTGACAGGGTTAGATCGCCTCTTCTGGATCCAGGCCCAGCGCCCTGGACTTCAGCCTGGGGTTGCCCCATTGCTTTAACTGTCTTTCTGACTCCCTTTAGGAACTCGCTTCATGCTCCAACGGTTAGATCAACGGCCCCATCACAATCAAATGGCTCAGCCTGCCCCCCCCCAGTCCGCACAGAACCTTCGCCATCGCCCATCCAGGCCGCGCAGTGGTTTGCGCCTCGGCCTATCTGGTCTGTCTGCCCATGGCTTTTCCCTCGGCCTAGCCATCAGCCTCGCCCTGGGCCTGGTTTGCGCTACCACCCCAGCCAGCTTGGCCCAGCCCGCCCCCTCGGCCCCTGGCTCAACCGGCAGCCAAACAGGCAGTCAAGCAGACAAGGCCGCCGCCAGCCAGCCCCCCGCCGCCCTCAGCCAGGTGCTGGCCGCCGCAGACCAGGCCGCCAGCCAGCGCAACCTGGAGCTGATGCTGCAAAGCTACAGCAACAACTTCAGAAACTCCGATGGCCTCAATCGCCGCGCCCTGGGCCAATCCCTGACGACGTTTTGGCAGCAATATCCCCAACTCTCCTACCAAACCGAAATTCTGCGCTGGGAAAAAACCGCCACCGGCTGGATGGCAGAGACCGAAGCGCGCATCCAGGGCAGTCGCGAAGTCGATAACCGCCGCCTGGCGCTCAATTCCACCCTGCGCAGTCGCCAGTACATCGAGAACAATCAAATCGCGCGCCAGGATATTCTTTCTGAACAAAGCACGGTCACCACAGGCGATCGCCCCCCCACCCTCCAAGTCAACCTGCCCGAACAAGTCTCGCCGGGCCAGAGCTTTGCCTTTGATGTAATTGTTTTAGAGCCGATTGAAAAAGATCTGCTCTTGGGGGGCATCGTCGATGAGCCCGTTTCCGCCCAGGGCTACGGCAGCGTTTCGGAAGCGTCGCTGGAGCCCCTGATCGATGCCAAAACCGGCACCGGCCCCGGCGGTCTGTTCAAGATTGGCCAAGCCCCCGCCAAGGGCAGCGATCGCTGGATTTCCGCTGTGGTCATGCGTAAGGATGGCATCACCATGGTGACCCAGCGGCTGCGGGTGGGCGATCGCTAAATCAATCCTGCTGGCCATCCATCAATGCCCGTGAATCCATCCGATCTCCCCAGCCCTTGGTACGCCGTCAACCTCTCCCTGCTGTTTCCGGGGATCGGCCATTTCTACGGTGGCCGCTGGGCCAGGGGCTTGCTGTGGCTGGGCTTGGGTTTGGGCCTGCTGGGGCTGACGCTCTGGTCCTTTTTGGGCAAGCTGGGCGATGTGCGCATTGGTGCGGGCTGCATGGGCATGGGGCTGATGCTCTGGCTGTTCAGCGCCATCGATGCCTACAGCTGTGTGGGCGCTGGCTCGAAGCCCCAGGTCTTCCGCTCGTTCGCTTCCCAGAGCCGCCGTGATACTCCAACCAAGGATATTTGGTTTGCAGTCTTTCTCTCCCAGCTCTGGCCCGGCCTGGGCCAGCTCTATGCCCATCACTGGCTGGCCAGCGTGGTGTTTTTGGGCTTGGGCATTGTTCTGCTGGCCCTGGGCGCATTTTTTACCACGGCCATGGTTCTCTGGCTGGTGCTGCTGGCTCTGAGCTGCGGGCTGTTGCCCCAGGCAGCGCCATCACCCAAAACATCCGGATCGCCCCAAACAGTTTCGCCCCAAATAATATCAACAGCGACAGGCGAACGCCCAAAAGCCGCAGTCCGAAGACAGGCCCCCAACGGAATCGGCCTAGCGCTGTTAATCCTGGTGGTGCGCCTGCTGATGTTCAGTGTCCTGGGCCTATCGGAGCAGTGGATTGAGCCCTTTGGCGTGCCCAGTGAATCGATGTTGCCCACCCTGGAAGTGGGCGATCGCATCCTCGTTTCCAAACTTGCAGACTACCGGCCCCAAGCCGGGGACATCATCGTCTTCAACAGCCGCCATGGCCTCAGCCCGGAGGGAAAGCCCGAAACCCTGGCTGAAGCTGAAGCTTTTGTCAAACGGGTGATTGCCACGCCGGGCGATCGCCTCACCATCCAGCAAGGCCAAGTCATCCTCAACGGCCAAACCCTAATCGAGCCCTACATCGCCGAGCCCGTGACCTACGAGCTGGCCCCCCAGGAGCTGGCCCCCAACCAATACTTCGTCCTGGGGGACAACCGCAACTTCAGCTTCGACTCCCACCTCTGGGGCCCCTGGCAGGCCAAGACATCATCGGCCAAGCCTACCGAATTAGCTGGCCCCCGGAGCGCAACCAGCCCCTGGCCGACTAGCCCAAGCTGAAATCAGCAAAGCACCTAGAGCCCTCTCAGAACTCTAGGCCCTAGAACTGCCAGCCAACCCCCGTTTGGATAGATACCGCCGTGCCGCCATCCTTGTCGCCGCCATCGTAGGCATCAAAGGCCACCAGGGCATTGCCAAAAATCACCAGCTTCGTATTGGGAATCGCATAATCCACGCCAGGCTGGAGCACAAACGACGTCTTATCGCCAATGATGCTGCCGTTAGAGGCAAAGGCCACACCGCCGCCTATGTAGGGCTCTAGCTGCCAAGAAACGGGGATATCGTAGGAGACCGTGGGCACCACCGCGATGCTGTCGCGATCCAGCAGCACCTGGGCCCTGGCAGAAAACGGCGACTTCAAAAACTTATAGCGTGCTGAAATCACCCCGGTCGCATCCAGCTGGCCATTGTCCTGGTTCTCGTAACCCAAACCCAGGCCACCGCCAATGTAGCTGCCATAGGCAGGCTGGGCCAGAACCGGTTGAGCCAGACCAATCCCTAGGGAGATTGAAGGCAGGGCAAGAATACCTAAAGCCAGCTTAGACCGCCTCGAACGTCCCGCAGGGCAGCACTTCATCCGTTTCTCCAAATGACATTCTTCTCGAAACGGACAACACCTTAGCGTAAATTTTCTCAATTGGTCAGGATTCCGGCCAGATCGCCTTGAAGCTCCCCTTGGAAACAAGGATTAAATCAAACCGCCTGAGCCTCGCCCGACTGCGGCATTCAGGGACAGTCCAGGAACAGACACAGGAGCCACCATCACCCACCGAAACCTGCGGCACGATCAGAATAATTCAACTTAATTCAACGCAATCTTGATGGTGCGCGATCGCCCCCATCCCTGGGCGATCCCAAGCCGTTTTCCACCCTTGAGGAGTTACGACCATGGGCAGCAATAATCTGGGCAAAAATCTGGGCAATAATCTGGGCAAAAACAATCAAGCGCAACTCCACCGCTGGCTCATAGGTGCCCTAGCAACTGTTCTGGGCACGGCCAGCGCCGCCTGGGCCGCACCCACCCAAATCCTCAAGGACAGCCTGGCCCAGCCGATCGACATTCCAGGGCATGTCCGGCGGAGCCGTCAGCAGCGAATGCGGCGCAATCCCAGCCCAGCCCAGCCAGGAGCTACAGCTCAC